>DATNNI010000433.1:0-7588 GCA_035601915.1 Xanthobacteraceae bacterium | reverse complement strand
TAAGTCAGGCCGCTCGCCGAGCGCCTTGCTTTCTCCGCCGCCAGCCCGTACATGGCATCGGGTTCGTCGCCGCAACGCACCATCAGTGTTGCGAACGTCAATTGCATTCCCTGAGCCGCATCGCCTTTGAGGATGTAGCTGTTGAGCGAATTGAAGGTCAGGAAGTTCTGGTTGAATTGTCGGTCCGGACCGATTTGAGAGAACGTCCCGCCTTTCGGCGCGCGCGGATTGACGTAACTAAAGTGCTGGAAATCGGCCGGGTAGGCGAGATCGCCAAAGGCCGACATGCCGTGCGATTCGACTTCATCCCCGGCGCGCGCCGCGAGGAAGGACGCGTTCGCCGCGGCCACGCCGGCGGTCAGCTTGAGAACGGATCGGCGCGTTAGCGCATTCATTTCATTACTGACGGCTTCCGGTCTTGGCCGCCTTCTCGGCATCCCACCACCACAACGCCGGAAAGGCGGCGCCGCTGTATTTGGGCAGGGGATCGGGACGGCCGAAACGGTCCCAACGTGCGCTGCGCACTTTGCCGTAGGTCCATTGCGGGACGACGTAATGATTCCACAGCAGCACCCGGTCGAGCGCCTTGGTGGCGGCGACAAGATCGGAACGGCTCTTGGCGAAAATCACCTGATCGATCATGGCATCGACTGCCGGATTCTTGATCCCGATCAGATTGAGCGAGCCCGGCTGATCCGCGGCCTGTGAGCCCCAAAAGCCGCGCTGCTCGTTGCCCGGCGATAGCGATTCCGGCCAACTCGCGGTGATGACGTCGTAGTCCCAATTGCGCAAGCGGTTTTCGTATTGCGAATCATCCACCGTTCGCACCGAGACGGTGACGCCGAGCCGGTCGAGCGACGGCTTGTAGAACAAAAACACCCGCTCGAAGCTCGGATCGTCGGCGAGAAACTCGACGGCAAATGGTTCGCCGGTTTTGCCATTGACCAGCCGCTCGTTGCGCACCTCGTAACCCGCGGCGCGGAACAGCCGTACCGCCTCGCGGAGATTGTCGCGCACTTTCTGCGGATCGCCGGCGATCGGATTGGAATAGGGCGTAGTGAAGACTTCGGGCGGCACTTGGTCGCGAACGGTCTGGAGAATTTCGAGTTCGCGTCCTTCCGGCAGACCGTTTGAAGCAAGCTCGGTGCCTTCGAAATAACTGGCGATACGCTTATACTGTCCGAAGAATATCTGCTTGTTCATTTCCTCGAAGTCGAAAGCGAAATTGAACGCCAGCCGTACCCGCCAATCCTGGAATTTGGCCCGGCGAATATTGAAGGCGAAAGCCTGCATTATTCCCTGGCTGTTGATCGGAAATTCTTCTTTGATCACGCGCTTGTCGGCGACCGCGGGGAAATCGTAGGCGGTAGCCCAGTTCTTGGCGCTATTTTCGGTGCGCCAGTCGACGGTATCGGCCTTGAAAGCCTCAAGCGCCACGGTGGTGTCGCGGAAGTACTCAAAGCGAAGTTGGTCGAAATTATCGCGGCCGACGCTGACGTTGAGGTCTTTCCCCCAGTAGTCTTTCACCCGCTCGTAGACGATGTTTCTACCGGCGGAGAATTCTTTGATCCGGTAGGGACCAGAGCCCAGCGGCGGCTCAAGCGTAGTTATGCCGATATCCCGCTTGTTGCCGTTCTTGTCGATGCCTTCCCACCAATGTTTCGGCAATATGAGAAGTTGGCCGACGATCTGCGGCAATTCGCGGTTGCCGGGCGCGTCGAAGGTAAAGGTAATCTCGCGGTCGCCGGTCTTCTCGAGCTTGGCGACGTGCCGATAGTATGCCGCAAGCTGCGGGCTATTTTTTTTGAACGCGCCGAAGGAAAAAATCGCATCCTCGGGCGTGATTGGCTCGCCGTCGTGCCATTTTGCTTCCGCGCGCAAGCGGTAAGCGGCGGTCGAGAAATCGTCGGCGTGGCTTACCGCCTCAGCGATCAGGCCGTATTCGGTGGAAACCTCGTCGAACGAAGCGGTCAGAAGCGTATCGTAGATGTGGTCGATCCCGGTCGCGAGTGCGCCTTTCACGCCAGCGACCACAATGTTGAAGTTGTCGAACGTGCCGACCGCGATCTGCCGGACGGCGCCGGCTTTCGGTGCGGCGGAGTTGACGTAGTCGAATTGCTTGAAACCGGCCGGATATTTCAGATCGCCGAACAGCGACAGACCGTGGCGCCAAATTTTCTCTTCAGCGCGTGCCGGCGTTATCCAACGCAGCGGCAATGATTGTCCCACCGCAAACGCAGCAATCGTGGATTTAAGCAAAGTCCGCCGGTTCACTTGCAAAGCTCCAATCAAATAGCGTCCGTCAGCCCGCGAATGACGCTGATTATGGGCTTTTTCATTGCGGCGCCAGCAGGGCCGCCGCACGCTGCGACGAAAAGGACTTCACAACCGCGTGCGCTTGCGCCACTTGGGCGCCGGATGATTAACGACTATTGCTTTGCGGGCGGATTAGCCGGCGCCGCCGCTTCCGGTTTCGCGCCGGTGTTGCCGTCTTGCGCTTTGGGCAGTGGCACCGGACTTTTCGACAACGTGTCCAGGTAGGCAATGACGTCGGCGCGCTGCTTCTCGCTCTTGATTCCGGCGAAGGTCATGGCTGTGCCGGGAACGTCAGCGCGAGGATCGTCGAGCCATTTATTGAGTGCGTCAAAGGTCCACGTGCCGCCCTTCGCTTTTAAGGCGTCGGTGTAGTGAAAATTCGCCACGGTGGCGACCTGCCGGCCAACAACGCCGTAAAGATCAGGTCCGATTTTGGGGCCCTGGCCCTCTTGCAGGTTGTGGCAAACTTGGCACTGCTTGGCGACTTGCGCGCCGTGCTCGACGGATGCGCTGGCAAGCATATTCTCGATCGGCTCCGCCGCGGCCGGCTTCTCACCGCCGGCCTTCGCCGGCTCTTCCTCCTTCACGGCAACCTCGTAACCCGGCTTGGCCACAACCGGCGGAGCGAGCAGCGCCCCCGAGGCGATGTGAATGATAAGGAGCACGAGGCACGTGCCGAGAAGGGCACCCAGAATCTTGTTGATTTCGAACGAATGCATCAGGCAACGGCTCCGTACCGTTGAATGGCGGCGGGCGGCGCAGAGATAGCCAGTTTGCCGCCCGATTTGCAACCCGTATAAGCAGGGGTGGGGTTTGCCTTTCGATGGCCGACATTCTCATTGTCATTCCGGCGCGTTTGGGCGCAACAAGGCTGCCGGGAAAGCCGCTTGCCGACATCGCGGGAACACCGATGGTCGTGCATGTATTGCGGCGTGCCGAAGCCGCGAATCTTGGGCCGGTTTTTGTGGCGACCGACGCGCCCGAGATCGGGGCAGTGGTGCAAAAAGCAGGCGGACGCGCAGTCATAACCAGTCCCGACCATGGGTCCGGTTCGGATCGCATCTTCGAGGCGCTCGGCAAGATCGACCCGGAAGGTCGCGCCGGAATCGTCATCAACCTGCAAGCCGATCTGCCGACCATTGGGTCTTCGGATATCGCCGCGTCATTGGCGCCGCTGTCGGACGCGACTGTCGATATTGCGACGCTCGCGGCAGAGATTTCGGACGCCGCCGAGCGCTCCGACCCGAATGTCGTCAAAGTCGTGGGAACTCCGGTCGCGCGCGACCGTATGCGCGCCCTCTATTTTACCCGGACGACCGCGCCCTACGGCGAGGGCCCGCTTTATCACCATATCGGACTCTACGCCTTCCGCCGAGCCTCCCTTGAGCGCTTCGTCAAGCTTCCGCCGTCGCCGCTTGAGCGGCGGGAAAAGCTCGAACAATTGCGCGCGCTCGAGGCCGGCATGCGCGTCGATGTGGCTATCGTGGATTCGGTTCCCTTGGGGGTCGATACGCCGGCGGATTTGGCGCGAGCGCGCGCCGTGCTATCGGAGCGCGCATGAGCCGACCCAAGCGGATCGCATTTCAGGGTGAGCCGGGCGCCAACTCGCACATCGCCTGCAACGAGGCCTATCCGAGCCACGAGCCGTTGCCCTGTCCGACCTTCGAAGATGCATTCGCGGCGGTGCGCGGAGGCAGGGCGAAGCTTGGGATGATCCCCATCGACAATTCCATCGCCGGACGAGTCGCCGACATTCACCACTTGATGCCGCGGTCCGGGCTGCACATCGTCGGTGAATGGTTTCTGCCGGTACAGCATCAGCTCATGGCGCCGCGCGGCGCGACGCTCAAGACCATCCGCACCGTCGAAAGCCACGTCCATGCCCTTGGGCAATGCCGCCGCATCATCCGCAAGCTCGGCGTCAAGGCGGTGGTCGCCGCCGACACTGCCGGCGCGGCGCGCGAAGTGGCCGAAGCAGGCGACATTACTCGCGCGGCGCTCGCCACGGGTTTGGCCGCCAAAATCTACGGGTTGCAAATTCTCAAGAGAGACGTGGCCGACGCCAAGCACAACACCACGCGCTTTGTCGTGCTCGCGCGCAAGCCGAAATGGGCGAGCCGCAAGGAGCGGCACGTGGTCACGACGTTCGTGTTCGAAGTGCGCAATATCCCGGCCGCGCTGTACAAAGCGCTTGGCGGCTTTGCCACTAACGGCATCAACATGACCAAGCTCGAAAGCTACATGGTCAACGGCAGCTTCGCCGCGACGCAGTTCTACGCTGACGTGCAGGGGCATCCGAAGGATCGCTCACTGGAACTAGCGCTTGAGGAGCTGGAATTTGTATCCCGGCCGAAATCGCTGAAGATTCTGGGCGTATATCCGGGCCACCGTTTCCGCGAAACTTTCAAGTAGGCTATGATTCTTGAAAGGGATTGACGGCTTCGGCGATTATCCTGCGGGATGTGGTCGATCGGCGCGTCCCCGAAAGTGCGGCGACTTTAGGGATTAGAGGCGATGAGCAACGACGATGCGAAAATCTGGCGGACGCTGCATCTGAAATTCACGATTCCGGGAGGCGAATCCGAGCACCTGTTGACCATGATGAAGGCGGCGGCGCCCTTCTATCAGATGTTCGGCAAAGCGCATTTCCGTTTGCTCCGCAACGCCGACGATGCAACCAAGTTCATTCAGGTGATTGAATACGAGACGGCGGAATCCTTCGAAATGAACCGGCAGTCCATCGCTAGCGACGCCCGCTTTCAAGTCTATTTGCAGGGCTGGCGCGCCATGCTTCCGGGGGCGCTGGAGATCGACGTCTACGAAGAAGTTTAGGCGTTTGGCGCGCGGTTAGGCCGGGGCTTACTTCAAAAGCTCACCGATTTTCCAGCGCGTAGAAAACGCATAACGCGAGGCTCGCCCAAACCGCCGCGCTGAAATAAAGCGACATCCAGGCGATCTCGTCTTTCCACGCGGCGAGATCGCGGGTCACTACCCAGCGCGTGCTGGCATCGCGCAGTCCCTCGATCGGTCGCAGAAGCTGACTGCCATCGGCCATCTTTTCTCGCCATCGGCTGACATACATCGGCACGTCGACGGTCAGGAGGAAGATGAGATAGGCGGCAATCCCGACGGATGCGATCGCGAGAACCACGCGAACCGAGCCGTCAAAATCCGGCACCAAGCGCGCGAGCCCGACTCCGATTGCAGCGAACGTGACAGCCCAGATCGAATTCTCGACGGCGGTGCCCAAATAGTTGGTGGTCAGGACGGCGTACCAGGAGAAGCCTTCGGCAATAAGAATGAGCGGCAAGATCGCGAAGGCCACGTTCATGGCGGTGTCCGATCCCGTCATTGCGCCGAGCCGCAGGAGGACAATGGTCCACTGCGCCGCGAAACACATCTCGGCCAACGTCGCGACGGACCGTCCCACGACCACGCTCGACAGCCACGTGTCGAACAAGCAGATGCGCTGAACATCCGCGCGAGGAAGAAGCGACCTGAAAGCGCAGCCAAAAACATAAGCAGCGCTGAGGAGGAGCATAAGTTCGCTGCTTGAGCTGGCGTTGAAGCGCGATGCTAGTCCGGTGTGAAATTCGCGATACAGCAGGAACCAGATGGCGATGTTTACGCCGCTGACCAGCGTCAATAGATTCCACCACCGGGCCACAGGATTTGACCAGGCCAGGGATTCTGACCGCACTCGCCACTCAACGCTCATGGAACTTTCCGCGCCCACGTCAAACCGACATGCGGTTGTAGCAATTGTGTCACGAACTGGGGTCGCGAGCCAGTAGACACGGGCCGGGCCAATTGCCGCGCTCTGCAGCGGTGGCGATCCCCCGCCGGCTAAGATCGATCAAATTTTCTGATTGTACTCGCCGACTTCTTTGTGCGTGCGCAGGACGGCGTCGATCGCGTCAAACATCTCGCGCATGCGCGCCTGCGAAGCCGGGCTTTCCACCACGACGACGAGTTCGGGCTTGTTCGACGAGGCGCGGACCAGGCCCCATGTGCCGTCCTCGACCGTTACCCGCACGCCGTTGATGGTGTTGAGATCGCGGATCGGCTGGCCGGCGACCTTGCCGCCTTTTTTCTTTTCCGCTTCAAAGTGCGCAATGACGGCGTCGACAACGCCGTATTTCTGCTCGTCGGGGCAATGCGGCGACATGGTCGGCGAGCCCCAGGTCTTGGGCAGGGCATTTTTCAGATCCGCCATGGTCTTTCCCGGATTTCGATCGAGCATGTCGCAGACGGCGAACGCGAAGATCAGCCCGTCGTCGTAGCCGCGGCCGAACGGCTTGTTGAAGAAGAAGTGTCCGGATTTCTCGAATCCGGCAATGGCGCCGATCTCGTTGACCCGCCGCTTCATATAAGAGTGGCCGGTCTTCCAGTAGTCCGTCTTGGCGCCGTTTTTGATCAGGATCGGATCGGTCGCAAACAGCCCGGTCGACTTGACGTCGGCGACAAAGACCGCGCCTTGATGCTGCGCCGAGATGTCGCGCGCCAGCATGACGCCGACTTTATCGGCGAAAATCTCTTCGCCCTCGTTATCGACTACGCCGCAACGGTCGCCGTCGCCGTCGAAGCCCAACGCCACGTCCGCCTTGTTGGCGAGCACGGCGTCGCGCATGGCGTGCAGCATTTTCAAATCTTCAGTGTTCGGATTGTAGTTCGGAAAAGTATGATCGAGCTCGCAATCGAGAGGGACAACCTCGCAGCCGATTTTTTCCAAAACCTGCGGCGCGAAAGCGCCGGCCGTGCCGTTGCCGCAGGCGCAGACCACCTTCAGCCGGCGCTTGAGTTGCGGCCGGCTGGTGAGGTCGGCAATATAGCGCGCCGGAAAATTCTCGACGAAGGCGTAGCCGCCGCCCTCGCGAGGCTTGAAGCGGCCTTCGAGCACGATCTCCTTCAAGCGCGCCATCTCATCGGGACCGAAGGTCAAGGGACGGTCGACGCCCATTTTCACGCCGGTCCAGCCATTGTCGTTATGCGAGGCGGTGACCATCGCAACGCACGGCAAGTCGAGAGCGAACTGCGCGAAATAGGCCATCGGCGTCAGTGCAAGTCCGATGTCATGGACTTGGCAGCCTGAAGCGATCAGGCCGTTGGTCAGCGCCATTTTGATCGAGGCTGAATACGAACGGAAATCGTGGCCGGTGACGACATGCGGCTTGACGCCAAGCTCGTGGATCAGCGTGCCCAGCCCCAGGCCGAGCGCCTGGACGCCCATCAGATTGATCTCGCTGCCGAACAGCCAGCGCGCGTCGTATTC
>DATNNI010000432.1:0-2104 GCA_035601915.1 Xanthobacteraceae bacterium | reverse complement strand
TCAAGCTGATCCCCGACGCACCGAAGTAGCCGCGCGAGAGACTAAATTGAATGTGAAACCCGCGGTGGGTTTCACACTTCCTTCGGCAGGGCTGAGCCCTGCACCCAGTATTAAGATAGGATGCGGGGCTTCGCCCCTGTTAGAAGTTGTTTTGGCGGGAGAGCTACGTTCGCGTTCGAGACTAGGATGGAGAATCGTGTTACGAACTACTTCGGAGGAAAACTAGATGAGCGATTCAACATTTTGGGACAAGGTTCACGCGGCTGCGGCCAAGGCGACCTGGGCATATCTGGCGACCGCCAAAGGCGCGCAGCCCAAGGTTCGCGTCGTGCATCCTGGTTTCGAGGGCGAGCGCGTGTGGGTCGCGACGGGTCGCGCGTCGGCCAAGGCCGTTCACGTCGATAAGAATCCCAAGGTCGAGCTCTTCTACCAAATCGGTGCCGACATGGTTCATCTGACAGTCACGGGCAGCGCGAAGTTCGTCGAGGACCTCGCGGAAAAAAAGCGAGTCTGGAATGGCAAGGTCTTCGATTACGATCTGTCGCAGTTCTGGCCCGGCGGTGCCGAGTCGAAGGACTTCGGGTTGATGCTGATCACGCCCGACCGCGTCGAGCTGACGTCGCTGCCTGAGATGATGACCGGCAAGAAGCCGGAGGTGTGGCGCGCATCGCGGAAGTAGGGCGTTACCCGCGCACGCGTTCTCTTGCGAAAATCGCGCGCTCTTCGGCGGTCATCTTTTCGCGGATGCGCGAGCCTTTGCCCAGATGGCGATATTCGCCGCCTTCTGAAAAATACTCCTCGTACGGCTGCGCGGGGATTGGCTCTGGTGGCGGCGTGTCGGTGATCTTCACGCCGAGCACGTCCTCGACGAGCTTCGTGTCGTACATCCTGACCGCGTCGTAGTCCGTCAGCAGCGCGCATACTTCGACGCAGATGTAGCATCCGATGCATTCCTGGAAGCGGTCCTGCACCGGCTGCACTCCGCGGCCTGGCACCGACCCGGGCGACAGGTACTCGATGCATTGCACCGGGCAGAACTCGGGGCATTTGCCGCACGGGAAGCACAGGTTCACGTCCATGAACGCGACCTCGCGCGGGCGCTTTTTCTTTTGTCCGACTTCTTCGGGCGTCTCGGGGATACGGTCTTCCTTGAGACGGCGCTTGATGATGTCGATGGCGCTCATGCTTGTATTGTCACGCTATTTCAGCGCGCCCGGTCAAGCGGCCCCGAAGCGAAGTTAGAAGGCTCCTATCTGACGGCGAAGATGCGGCCGGTCGACGTACCGACGTAGAGCATCCCCGACGGCGACGATGTGGCGGTCGTGATCTTGCCGAAGCTGCGCGTCGTCCAGACATCGCTGCCGTCACCCATCAGCACTGCGCCCACGTCGCCCACCGCAGCGTCGAACACACTGTCGTCGCCGAGCACGATCAATCCGGCGTCGCCCGGTTTCAGCGACGAGTTTTTCCATTGCTGCTGGCCGTCGGCATTGACGCCGTAAATTGCGTCCGAGCCGGCGAAGATGGCTCCCGAGGGAGCGACCGCAGGTCCCGAGTTGACGGCGTGAACGGAATCGACGTTCCAAACGGGAATGCCGGTGCGCAGATCGAGCGCATACACACCGCCGCTGGCCGAGCCCGCGTAAACCACGTCGTTGGCGTACGCAACCGATCCCGAAAATCCGCCGTTCGGCTGGAAGCTCCAGACTACGGCGCCGTCCGATGCGATCGCCGTGACCGCGCCGCGCGACGTTCCCACCACGACTCCATCCGGAGTCGCCGCAGCGCTGTTCACCGCTCCGACATTCACGCGCCAATTGAGAGAGCCGCTCGCGCTGACTGACAACAGGTCGCCGCCGGCCGACGCGTAAATCGCACTATCGGTCACCGCGAGCGGTCCCGCGCTGTCGCCGATTTCAAGATTCCAGAGCGTCGCGCCGCCTCGACTGAGCGCCTCCAGCGCGGACTTGGACCCCATCGTGACCACGGTCCCGTCGGGCAGTACTGCCGGCGACGTACCGTCGGCATCGTGATGCATCGTTTCCTTGCCCGCGGAATTCACTCCGTGGAGCACGCCGTCACGCGTAATGAAGAATATCGATCC
>DATNNI010000431.1:0-11404 GCA_035601915.1 Xanthobacteraceae bacterium | reverse complement strand
CCGAACGGATCGGATCAGCCGCCGGCCACCTCGCGCGTAACGCCAAAACTGGTGCGCGCCAGCGTGACCGGGGATCGTAAGTTGACCACGCAAAAAACCGGACAATCGGGAGAAACGCCGCGAACGCCGAGTGTAGTTGCGGCGATTCCTTCGACCAAAAGCGCCTCGATCGTGCCGAATGCCCGCACCAGCATTTCCGGCGATGCGCGGACCAGCAGGCGCTCCACGGATCGGCTGAGCAGGGCTAAAGCCGAAACGCCCGCAACCGTGCCGGTAGCGGGCAAAGCCGCGCCTCGCGCCGCGATCCGCGTTGGCGCAAACACGAGCGAGCCCTATCCGGCGCTTTCGGGCGCCGGCCGGCCGGCGAACGGAATCGGCGCTTCGCCGGGCGCTGCGAAAAACTCCCAACTCATCGCGCCACGCAGCCCGCGAACGGCGCTCGAACCGGATACGGTTGACATGCCAACTTCGCGGTCGAAAAGCGCGCGGCATCCTTTTGTCGTTGTCGGCAACGCCGTCATCAGCATTTTCATTTTGCTCGCGGTGGCGAGCGGCATAGCGCTGGTCGCCGGCAAACAGCGATTCGACGCTCCGGGTCCGCTGTCCGACGATCGGGTCGTCAATATCCCGCGCGGCGTCGGCATTCGCGATATTGCCGACGTTCTGGTTCGCGAGGGAGTGATCGATCAGTCCTGGGTCTTTGTCGGCGGCGTTTTCTTGCTCAAAGCGCGCGAAGACCTGAAGGCCGGCGAATACCAGTTCAAAGCACATGCCAGCTTGCGCGATGTGGTGGCGACCATCGTCGACGGCCGCGTGGTCATGCACCCATTCACCATGCCGGAAGGCTTGACCTCCGAGCAGATTGTTGCGCGGCTAATGGATGACGACGTGCTGACCGGAAACGTCAAGGAAATGCCGCGTGAAGGCAGCCTTCTGCCCGACACCTATAATTTCGCCCGCGGCATGACCCGCGAGCAGATGATCCAGCACATGCAGCAGGCGCAGCAGCGCGTGGTCAAGGAAATCTGGGACCACCACGCAGCCGACTTGCCCATCAAGTCCGCCGATCAGCTCGTGATCCTCGCGTCGATAATCGAGAAGGAAACCGGCAAGGCCGAGGAGCGCACTCGCGTCGCCGCCGTATTTATCAATCGGCTGAAACAGAAGATGAGGCTGCAATCCGATCCGACCATCATTTACGGCTTGGTCGGAGGCAAAGGTACGCTGGGGCGGCCGATTATGAAAAGCGAGATCGATCAGCCGACGCCCTATAACACTTACCAAATCGACGGGCTGCCGCCGGGGCCGATCACCAATTCCGGCCGCGCTTCGCTCGAAGCGGTGGCAAATCCGGCGCGGACACGCGAACTTTATTTTGTGGCGGACGGCACCGGCGGCCACCTTTTCGCCGAGACGTACGAGCAACACCAGAAAAACGTCGCGCGGCTTCGTCAGATCGAATCCGACCAGAAGGACCAGGCCAACGCCGATACGCAGGCGACCGCGCCTGCGGCGCAAACCGCGGCGTCGCCTCCTGCTCCGCAAACGCCGCCGTCTCCGCCGGCGCAGCGCCGCGCTTCGAGCCGGCATAACGCCAGTCCGCAGACGACCACGCACTGATCGTGGCGCGGCTAACTCACTGAGATCTGTGCATAACGACCTTGTGACCGCGCGGAGCCGCCGCTAAGTTCAGCGGCGTTTTTTATTTCGCAATTTCGCAGTCCGGGAGATCGCGTTTCATGGCGCTGTCGAGCATGACAGGGTTCGCTCGCGGCCACGGCACCAGCGGCCCCTATGCGTGGGCCTGGGAAATCAAATCGGTCAACGGCAAGGGTCTCGACCTGCGCCTTCGTCTGCCGCCCGGTTGGGACGCGATCGAGGCGCCGGTGCGAGCCGCTGTCGCTGAGAAATTTGCGCGCGGTTCCTTGCAAGCTAATTTGGTTGTCGATCGGACCGGCGCGGCGCCTTCCGTGCGCGTCAATGCGGCCGTGCTGGAGGCCGTTTTGGCGGCAATGCGCGAAATCTCCGGACGTATCGAAGCGGCACCGCCTTCGCTTGACGGACTTCTTGCCCTCAAAGGGGTCATGGAAATCGGGGAGTCAGGCGAACAGGAGGACGAGAAGCGCGCCGCCGAGACGGCTGCAATTGCCGGGTTTGCCGAGGTGATTGATGCTCTCGCCGACATGCGCCGGCACGAGGGTCTCGCGCTTTCGCGCGTGCTGACGACGCGCCTTTCCGAGATAGCGGCACTGGCGCAGCGCGCCGAAGCCGCGCCAGGCCGCCAGCCTGACGCCATACGCCAGCGCCTCGCCGAGCAAATCTCCACGCTTTTGGAGCAGTCGGAGCGTTTCGATGCCGGCCGGCTGCATCAGGAAGCGATTCTTATCGCGGCGAAAGCCGACGTACGCGAGGAGCTTGACCGATTGACGGCACATGTTGAGCAGGCGCGGGGCCTTTTGGCGCAGGGCGGGCCGGTCGGCCGCCGGCTCGATTTTCTCGCTCAAGAGCTTAACCGCGAGACCAATACGCTGTGCGCCAAGGCTGGAGACATGGAGCTCACCAACATTGGTTTGGAACTAAAGGCCGCGGTGGAGCAATTCCGCGAGCAGGTTCAGAACGTGGAATAAAAAGAAAATGGCGAGCGGGAAGAAAAATCGAACGAGCATCGCGCGCCGCGGATTGATGTTCGTTCTTTCCTCGCCGTCCGGCGCCGGCAAGACCACGCTTTCGCGCATGTTGCTCAAAGCCGATCGCAACGTCGAGCTTTCGGTCTCGGTCACAACGCGGCCGCGCCGGCCGGGCGAAATCGAGGGGCGCGATTATCGTTTTATCGATCTCGCCCGCTTCGAGGCGATGGTGAAAAGGAATGGGCTGCTGGAGTGGGCCGAGGTGTTCGGCTACCGTTACGGCACGCCGCGCCGGCCGGTGGAGAAAGCGCTGCGCGCCGGGCGCGACGTCCTGTTTGATATCGATTGGCAGGGGACCCAGCAGCTGCGCGAGAAGGCCCGCGATGATCTGGTCAGCGTCTTCATCCTGCCGCCGACAATCAAGGAATTGCACCGCAGGCTGCAGCGCCGCGCACAAGATAGCCGCGCGATCATTGTTTCGCGCATGGCCAAGGCTGCGGCCGAGATGAGCCATTGGCCAGAATACGACTACGTCATCGTCAATCGCGACATCGGCGATGCGTTCGGTCAGGTTCAGGCCATCCTGGTGGCGGAACGTCTCAAGCGTGAACGCCGGATTGGCCTTTCCGGCTTCGTACGCGCGCTTCAGGCCAAGTTGTGAGTTCGCCCGGAATGGCCGAAGCAACGCACCCGGCTGGCGCGGTCAGCGTTACGCGGCTTATTGATGAAGGCCGGCTTACGTCCTTTCAAATCGGCACCATCGTGTGTTGCGCTCTCGTCAGCATGTTCGATGGAATCGACACGCAGTCGATCGGCGTCGCCGCACCGTTCATCGCCGAAACACTGGGAATAAAGATTTCCTCGTTCGGTCCAATCTTCTCGTCAGCTCTTGTCGGAGCGACTATTGGCGCCGCGTCTTTCGGTCCACTGGCCGATCGTCTGGGGCGCAAAACGCTCCTCTTGGTCGCCGTAGCACTGATTGGCGTCTTCACCATCTTGACGGCGCTGGCCAATTCTGTCGGCACGCTGATGCTGTGCCGAATGATGGCCGGGCTTGGTCTCGGCGGCGCAACGCCCTGCTACATCGCGCTGACATCGGAATACGCGCCGGCACGGCTGCGGGCGACGCTGGTAACGCTGATGTGGTCGGCATTTCCGTTGGGAGGCATGCTCGGCGGGCTGTTGAATTCGTATTTGCTGGTTGCAATTGGATGGCGCGCCATTTTCTATATCGGCGGCGTCGCGCCATTGTTTTTCGCCCTGTTTCTGCTGTGGTACCTCCCGGAGTCGCTGAAGTTTCTGCTGCTCCGGCGTACCGACTCGGCCGCTGTTGCCGCCATTATCGCGCGCCTGCGCGTTCCGATTAACGCCGCCAAGCAGCACTTTGTTGTCGAAGAAAAGAATCTCGCCGGAGTAGCCATCAAACATTTGTTCACGGAGGGCCGCGCGCTCGGCACGCTGTTGTTGTGGGTGCCGTTCTTTATGGGTTTCGGCATCCTGACCGTGGCGACGCTGTGGACGCCGTCTTTGCTCCGATTGAACGGCATTACTCCGGCGGCAACCGCCTTCGTCATCGCCTTCAACGGCCTTGGCGCGTTCTTCGGCCAATCGACGGCCGGCCGGCTGATGCAGCGGTTCGGCGTCTTGATCGTCATGTTTCCGGCATTCGTGCTTGGAACGGCGGCCACGGTGGGATTGGGATATGGAGCGTCCTCAGTGCCGCTGGCGGCGGCGTTCATCGGATTGGTCGGCTTGTTTCTTGGCCTCGGCACCGCCAGCGCGATCGCTCTTGCCGCAATGATTTATCCGACCTCGATCCGATCGACCGGGATCGGTTGGAGCATGGCCATGGGGCGGTTCGGCCAAATAGTCTTTCCTTTGATTGCAGGTGCGCTCCTTGGCGCCGGGTGGACTGCGGATCGCATCATGATCATCATTGCGATCGGCGGCGTGATCGCCGCGGTGTTCGTGCTCTTTCTGAACGCGTGGCTGACCAGGCGCAATTTGCAGCCTGGCGGATCGCTTGCGGCCTGACCGAACCGCCAGGCGCCGGCGCTATACCGTCAACACCGTGCGGCCGACGACGCGCCCCTCGCGCAAGTCGTCAAGCGCCGCCTGAGCCTCGCCAAGCGGGCGGTCGTGAGTCGGAATCGGCGCAATCTTTTTCTCGTGAACCAAGTCGAGAAGCTCGCGCGCCTCGGCGAGTGTTCCGGTCAGCGTGCCCTCGATCGTCATGGCTTTGAGCGCAAACATCGCGGCGGCGATTGAGAATTGACCACCGAGAAGTCCGGTCACGACCGCCTTGCCGCCGCGTCCCAGCAGGCCGGTGACAAACTGTAAGGATTTTTCCGAACCGACGAAATCGCAAGCCGCAAATACGCCACCGCCGGTCGCCGTCATCACCGCCTTGCGCGCTTGCGGATCGGCGGGATCGTAGGCGCCCGCCGCGCCCGCGGCGAGCGCCGCCTGGCGCTTTGCAGCGTCGATGTCGGCGACGAGCGGCGCTTCGCGAAACAGGGCCTTCGCGATGGCAAGCCCCATCATGCCGACGCCGCCCAGTCCGACCAATAATACCGGGCCGCGCTCGGGCCGCGCGGTCAGGCGCTTGAGCGCCGAATAAGCGGTCAAACCCGAGCACATGAGCGGGCCGGCGAATTCCGCGGCCAATGGTGCATAATCCAGCAGGTAACGCGGATGCGGCACGAAGACGTGGCTTGCGTAACCGCCATCGACCGCGATGCCGAGATGTTGCGGCTTGGCACACAAGTTTTCTTCGCCGGCAAGGCAGGCGGCGCATGTTCCGCAGCCGATCCACGGATAGACCGCAACGCGCCGGCCGATGACCGCGTCGCTTGCTTCTCCGCCCGCTTGTTCGATCACGCCCGCGATCTCATGACCGAGCGTGAAAGGCAGGGCGCGGCCCGCGGTGACGTCGAGCCGTTTGTCCCCGCCGAGCGAGAAATAGCCGTCCTGCATGTGCAAATCGGAATGGCACACCCCGCATCGCTCGATTCGAACTAGCACTTCGCTGCCGCGGGGGTTCGGGCAATCGACGACGGTTTCGCGGAGCGGCTGCCCATAGGCCACGAGCGACTGGCGGTGCATTTTGGTCATGTCGGGCTCAAGTCTCCGGTTTCAGCGGAAGCGCATCATGCCCTAGCGGGGCGGATTTGACATCCGCAAGACTACGCTGCGCCGCGAGAGCTTGCGCCAGTGCTACAAACCCGGCGACCGGTACCTCTTCCGCGCGTGCGGTCGGGTCTAGCCCGGTGCTTTCCAGTAACTGCGAGACATCGCCGCCGAGCGAACGCAAGCTTTGCCGCAGCATTTTGCGCCGCTGGCCGAAGGCGGCTTCGGTCACGCGCTCAAGCAATCTGCGATCGCAGGGAAGCGGAGTGGGCCGCGGCGATAACAGCACAACAGACGAGGTGACTTGCGGCGGCGGCACGAATGCGGATCGGTTGACGTCGAACAAAATGCGGGCTTCGCACCGCCATTGGACGAATACCGACAACCTCCCGTAACTCTTCGAGCCGGTTCGCGCGACGATGCGTTCGGCGACCTCGCGCTGGAACATCAGCACGGCGCGATCATACCAAGGCGGCCATGGCTCGACTGACATCCAGCCGATAAGAAGCGCGGTTGCGATATTGTAGGGCAAGTTGGCGACGATGCGCACCTGACCGCCGCCGAGATACGGGTGCAGATCGATTTCTAGCGCGTCACCGGCGATGATTTGCAATCTGCCGGGATAGTGAGCGGCAATTTCCTCAAGCGCAGCGATGGCGCGCGCGTCGCGCTCCACGGCAATGACCCGCTCGGCATCTTGCGCCAACAGCGCGCGGGTGAGTCCGCCCGGGCCGGCGCCGATTTCCACAACGGTTACGCCGGCGAGCGATCCTCCTGCCCGGGCAATGCGCGCCGCCAGATTGAGGTCGAGGAGAAAGTTTTGGCCGAGCGATTTTTTGGCGCCGAGGCTGTGGCGGCGAATGACGTCGCGCAGCGGCGGCAGACCGTCATCGCTTGTGCTCACGACAGAGGAGGAGGCGAGGGGCCGTCCGCGAGGGCGAGCCGCGCGGCGAGGCGCAGTGCCGAGATCAGGCTGGTCGCGTCGGCTGTGCCCGTGCCGGCGATATCAAAAGCGGTACCGTGGTCAGGCGAGGTGCGCACAAAAGGAAGGCCCAACGTCACGTTGACGGCGTGGTCGAAGGCAAGCGTTTTGATCGGGATAAGCGCCTGGTCGTGATACATGCATAAAGCGGCGTCGTAACCGGCCCGGGCGCGCTCGTTGAAGAGTGAATCCGCCGGCAACGGGCCTCGCGTGTCGATCCCCTCGGCGACAAGCTGCGAGACCGCCGGAGCAACAATCGCGCGGTCCTCCTCGCCGAGCGTGCCGTTTTCGCCGGCGTGAGGGTTGAGCCCGGCGATAACCAGACGCGGCCGCGGAATGCGAAATCGTTTGGCCAAGTCGTGCGCTACGATCCGCCCGGTCTCGACGATCAGCCCGCTCGACAGCTGCCCGAAAACCTCGCGCAGAGGCAAATGGATTGTCACCGGCACGACGGCAAGTTCCGGCGACCAGAGCATCATGACGGGCTTCTGCGTCTTGCCGGTCGCCTCTCGCAGCAAGACCGACAAAAACTCGGTGTGGCCGGGCTCGGCGAAACCGGAACTGTAAAGAATATTCTTGGCAACCGGGTTGGTGACGATCGCCGCCGCGAGCCCGGCAAGCACGTCCGCGACCGCCCGGCGTATGGAGGCGACCGCCGCGGGAGCGCTCGCTCCATCGGGGCGGCCGGGCTCGGTAGTCACGCTGATGCCTAGTCCTACCACCGGCAACGCGGAGGCAAACGCAGCCGCGGCTTCGTTCGGGCTGACGGAAACCATGGGAACTTGTAGGCCTAGCCGCGCCGCCCGGCGGGCAAGGAAACCCGGATCGCCGACAAGGTAGAATGGCGGAATGTCGAGTTCCGCGCGCCGATGCCAGATCGCCAGCGCAAGGTCAGGGCCGATCCCTGCGGGTTCGCCCAGCGTCAATGCCAATGGCCGCACGATTTTGCTTTGGATTGTTTTTTCTATCGATATTCGGGCATCTTGTATTCGATCATGGCCGCACGACGCAAATTCTCCAGATAGCGTTTGGCCTGCGCGCCGAATCTCTGCTGGAGCATTTGTTCGCGAACTTCCCGCATCTCCGGAGTATCGGATTTGGTTTCTTTCTTTTCGCAAATCGCAAACATCTGAACTCCTTCGGCCGTTGTTTCCGGAGGGGTCAGATGCCCAAGCGCGGTGCGGTCGAGGATTTCGCGCAATTGCTGCGCCAGGTCGGCGGAATATTTGGATACCTGATCGCGCACGGCCACGTCGCTCAGCGCCCGGGCGAAGGTGACGCCGTCGTTGCAGTTCGCAAAGCGTGAGCGCAGCGCTTCAGCATCGCGCTTGCGCGCTTCGAAAGCCGCGTCGGGTGAACCGCGCGGCACAATGAAAACAACGGGCCGCAGAATATATTCGTAGCCAACGTCGTTCTTCTCGTCCGGCTTGCGGGTTTGCAGTTGTGCCTCGACGTCTTTGTCCCTGATTTCCAGGCTCGACTTGTAGCGGCCACGCACCAGAGCGCCCCACGCCGCTTGCGCCCGCAGCCGAAGCTTAAGAGTGCCGTCGCTGGCGCCGGAGCTTGTCAGGATTTGCGTCAGCTTTTGGTCGTCGATGCCCATGCGCTTGGCGACAGCTTTGTAGTTATTTTCCACATCGGAATCGGGAATATCGATGGTGAAGCGCTTGGCTTCGGCTATCTCCAAAATCTCGTCGATGATGCTGTCGAGCGCTTCCTTACGGGTTGGCGGCTTTTTCGTGCTGAGCTGAATGAATTTGCTCCGGTGCTCGACATCGAGCGTCGTGATCGGCTGCCCGTTGACGAACGCAACCACTTGCTGGGCGCGCGCCCCTGACGGCGCCGCCAGCACAACCGCTGCCGCCAGAATGCCGGCGGTGAGCGCGATTCGTTTGGCATGCGGCGGGATCCCGGGCATCAGCTCATTCCTCCCTGCGGAACCAGGCTTTCCGGTCTTCGGTCGACCACTCACTTCCTGAGAATCAACATTATCACTGCGGCCGGGCATTTTAGAACGCCGCAGAACCCGCCGATGTAAGCACGTCCGGCCCTAAGGTGCGCAAGCTGATCTGGAACATGACCGTGTTATTCGGCGTCGGCGTCGTGCCGGTATAAATATAGCCGGTGGTAAAGTTGAGGGCTACGAGCAGGCAGTCGTCGGTATAGCCAATTCCAAATCGGGTCTGATCGAACTGATTGACGGCAAGATCGTAGCGCACCGAGGCGAGCACCACCCAGTTTTGCGTGACCTTGATGGCGGCGCCGGTGAGAAGTTCTTCGCGGCGGAATAAGAACCCGATCTCCGGCTGCGGAGCATAGTCGCCGTACATTAACTGCACCGTCCAGCGATCGAAATTGGCGCGGGTTTCGAACTCCAGGCGCTGAGGCGTGAACGGAGCGACCTCCTGGCCCAGACCCGGATCAAATCCCCCCGAGGAGAAACGGCCGCGCGCGGTGAAGGAGAAGACGTCGTTCGGCTGGTACATGATACGTCCGACATAGTCGGAGTACGTCTTGTCCAGACCGCTTTCAAGGCCGGTGTTGGTGAGATCCGCCGCAGCGAAGGAATTCAAACCGTAGATTTGATACGATTGGCCAAAGAGGGCGTTGAAATAGCCGGCACTGTTGACCTGTGCCGTGTACTGCAAGCCGGCGTTCACCCGGCCGCCGCCCTCGACGCGGTCCCATCCCGAGAACTTGTCGATCGAGAACAGATTGCTGTCGCTGAAGACGACGCTTTGCGCGTCTTCGTTCGGGAATTTTCCGATCTGGGTTTCGTTCGGGCGCAAGACGAGTTGCGCGATCGGTTCGATGGTCTGTGTACCCCACGGCTGCACGTTGACGAACGGATACCGGTACTCAACCCCCACATCGGGCATGGCGCGGGCGACTTCGCTGTCGCCGGTATTGATGTAATTGGAGACGCCCGGTTGATTTTGGATGTCGAGCTGCGCGACGTCACCACGGACTCCGGCAAACGGCGTGATCATCATGCCGCTATCCGTGACGAAAGTGCGCCGCCAATCCACGTCGGCGGACGAACGGGTATACATTCCGGGTACGCCGCGCAAAAGGCAGTTGCCCTTGGTTATCAGCGCGGCGTTTTGTGACTCGCAAAGATTGCCGGTGTTGGCCGCCTGAGTAATGGCATCGAATTCCGCCTGCTGCCGCGTCAAGCTCGTCAGATTGAACTTGTAACCGAATTCGCCCCCCAAAACGGATTGCGGCAGCACGTTTGAATAGTCGATAACCGGCGCGATGACGGGGATCTGGGCCTGATTGTCATATCCGGAGAAGCCGTAATAATAAATTGAGCGGATATCGAAGTAGCTGCGCTCGCCGGAGCCGGTGAGATATACTTGCGACACGCCCTCGGCGGCGATCCCGGAATGAAACGGATCGAAACCTGCGAGAAATTCGCCGCGCTGATAATCGGCCAAAAAGTATCTGTCCGTCATCAACAGACCGTTCCAGCCCCACACCCATTTATCGCTCAGCGCAAACTGGCCCGCGCTCTGGACCGCGCCGCGAAAGTCGGTTGTAGATGCGCTGCCCTCGTCGGCGAAGGCACCCGGATTCGTCTGGTAAACGCCGGCTGCTTTAATGGTGTAGGAACCGTCCTCCAGGCGCTGGCGCCATATGCCCTGCAATAACGGTCCTTCGCCCGACGACAGCATTGTCGAAACCGTCAGGTCAGAGCTCGGCGACACCGCCCAAAAGTAAGGCACTTCTGCGGCCACTCCATAGGCGGTGCCGTAGGTGAAGGTCGGGTATAAAAAGCCGGTCTTGCGCGCCACGGATGGATCGGGCGCGGACATGAACGGGAAATAGAAGAGCGGCACGCCGAAGAATTCGACCTTCGCATCTTCGAAATAGATCATCTTATCGTCGTTGTCGTGCACGATCCGCGCCGCCTGAACCTGCCAGAGCGGCGGCTTTTTTGGGTCGTCCTTGCACGCTTCGCAGGCGGTATAGACGCCGTTTTGCATGACCGTGTATTTGCCGCCGACGCGATCTGCGCGGGTTGCGGCGAAGCGGGTATCGGTGGCTGTCTCGAGTCGCAGAGAATCGACAAAGCCGTCGCGGTAATCCTGCGTCAGATCGATGAACTGGCCGTAAGTGATCTTGCCGTCGGCCTCAGTGATCCGGGCGTTGCCGCGCGCTTGCAAGCGTTTGGTTTTTTGATCGTAGATGACCTCGTCGGCCTCAATCGTAGAGCCGTTGAAATAGATCTGGACGTTGCCGACGGCGGCGACCGTATTGTTGGTGTAGTCGTATCTGATTTCGGTCGCTTGCACGAGCATGGGCGCGTTGGAGGGCGGCGCCGGCTTTTTTGGCGGCTGCGGCGGTCGCGGGGGGAAATGCATCAGGTTGCCGGCCTGCTGGGCGAACAGCGGCGCAGGCAAGAGGGTCGATCCGATGACGAACGCCAGCAGCGCAGCAAGCGCCGTTGCACCAACGCGAACGCTACTACCAAGGCCGGAACAGAGAACGCTACGCGTACTCGCCACTAGCCGTCCTCCTGGAACAAAAGCGCGACAAATCCGGTCAGGCCTCCGACAACGACCGGAATCCACGCCGCGGCCATCGGCGGCATGAGTTCCGCTCTGCTCATGTCGTCGGTGATTTTCTGCAGGACGAACAGCAGAAATCCGGCGGTGATGCC
>DATNNI010000430.1:0-2013 GCA_035601915.1 Xanthobacteraceae bacterium | reverse complement strand
CCCGCCGGTCGCGGTCGCGGTCGCGGTGAACAAGGGCTTGATCCTATCCATTGTTTACTCCTGCTGGCTGTTTGATCGTCGAAACCGAAATCTTTTTGGAACGTCGCGCGCGCGGCGCGATTTCAGTCCACCCCGAAGGAGTCGAGATATTTTTGGCCGAGCGCGTTGTCCTTCGGACCAAGGAACAGCACTTCGATGAAATACTTGTCGGTGATCACGATGCGCCACTGATAAGTGTCGTTGTCCTTGTCCTGCATGACAAAAGACCGTGCCGGATAATCGCCGATATCGTCGCTGTTCTTCGATATCAGCGTGCCGCCTTCGGTGATCACCTTGACGACGTTGTCCAGTGTTGCCTGCGCGTCAGGCCCGGGCGCTTCCGACCGGCCCTGGTATTTGACCATGAAGACCAGATCCGCTCCCGCCTTCGCCTTGTCGAAAGCGCAAAGCGCGGTGTCGACCTTGTGCCCGTTACGCTGCTCGCTCTTGACCTCGGACTTGCACGGCATGTCGACCTGGAAACCGCCGCCGGGCGGTGCGAAGTTCTGCCAATTCGCCGTCTGCGCCTGTGCGACAGCAAGCCATGCAAGCATCGACACCGGCAACGCGAAAATAACGCGCATGCAAGCTCTCCCACGTAGCTTGGCGTTAGAAATCCGCTTCAGGGATAATATTACAGTAACGCTTGTGCACGGCGGCGAAGTTCCAGTCGGCGCAAGGCCCGGCGCTCCAATAATGCCGCACGTTCAAGAGGCACGCGGAAAAGGCCCGGGTGTGTGGAGGAAAACCGTAGGACCGGCAGATTCTGGCATCGGTGTACCGGCCGGCTGCCGCGCCCGCGCTGTTCGTGCAAGTGACGGTGATCGCTGCCAGCGTCAGCAGGGCTGTGAATACCTTCATGTGCTTCACTCCGCCGCCCTGCGCGTTTCAAAGAAACGATTTTCCGGCCGCGGCAGACCGAGATTTTCGCGCAAGGTCTTGCCTTCATATTCGCGGCGGAAGATGCCGCGGCGCTGCAATTCAGGCACCACCTTGTTGCAAAAGTCCTCAAGCCCCTCCGGCACAAAGGGAAACATGATGGTGAAGCCGTCGCTTGCTTCGGTCGTCAGCCATTCCTCCATTTCGTCGGCAATAGTCTTGACCGTGCCGACCATGGCGAGGCCGGAATAGCCGCCGAGCCGTTGCGCCAATTGGCGCACGGTGAGGTTCTCGCGCTTGCCCATCCCGACGACGCGGTCGCGGGCGCTTTTGCTGGCATTGCTTTCGGGGATGTTGGGCAGCGGCTTGTCCGGATCGAAACGCGAGGCGTCGTGCCCAAGCGCGATCGACAGCGAGGCGATGGCGCTGTCGTAGTGGACCAGGCTATCGAGCTTCGCCCTTTTGGCGCGCGCCTCATCGACCGTGTCGCCGACGACGACAAAGCAGGCCGGCATGATCTTCATGTGCTCGCGCGCCCGCCCGGCCTTCTGCATGCGCGACTTCACGTCGGCGTAGAATTCACGGCCGGCGGCGATAGTGGAGGGCGGAGTAAACACCGCTTCCGCGGTCTCAGCGGCGAGCTGCCGTCCGGAATCCGAGGCGCCGGCTTGCACTACGACTGGCCAGCCCTGGATCGGACGGGCGATATTGAGCGGTCCGCGCACCGACAGATATTTGCCCTTGTGGTTGAGCACATGGAGCTTGTCGGGATCGAAGAAAATCCCGCGCTCGACGTCGCGGATGAAAGCGTCGTCGGCCCACGAATCCCACAGCCCGGTGACGACGTCGTAGAACTCGCGAGCGCGGCGATAGCGTTCGCCGTGCTCCATGTGATCGGTCATGCCGAAGTTCAGCGCCGCGTCCGGATTGGACGTGGTGACGATATTCCAGCCGGCGCGGCCGCCGCTGAGGTGATCCAGCGAAGCAAAGCGCCGGGCGACGTGATACGGCGCATCGAACGTGGTCGAGCCGGTAGCGACGAGCCCGAGATGATCGGTGACCATCGCCAGCGCGGACAGAAGCGTGAACGGCTCG
>DATNNI010000429.1:0-3860 GCA_035601915.1 Xanthobacteraceae bacterium | reverse complement strand
TCGATCAGCTGTCGCCGGCTTTTGCGCAGGCTACGGCTTCGTTCGCCGATGGAGAGCCTTTGGGACAGCCATGACGGCGCTCTCCGCCATATTCATTCGCGACATGCGCCTTGCCGTGCGTGTGGGCGGCGGCGCGTTGATGGGCGTTCTCTTCTTCCTGGTGGTCATCACGCTCGTGCCGTTCGCAATCGGACCGGACTTGGCGCTGCTCAATCGCATCGGCCCGGCAATCCTGTGGATTGCAGCGCTGCTGGCGAGCCTGCTCGCGCTTGACCGGCTGTTCGCCACGGATCACGAGGACGGGTCGCTCGACTTGATTCTGACGGGCCGGGCGCCGCTCGAGCTCGTGGTGTTGGCCAAAGGCTGTGCCCATTGGGTGACGACCGCGCTGCCACTTATTGTCGTCGCGCCGTTCGTCGGCATTTTCCTCAATCTCGGCGGCCGCGCCGGCGCAGCCACTGTGCTGACGCTCCTCGTCGGCACGCCGGCGCTGACCTTCATCGGAATAATCGGCGCGGCCATCGCGGTGACTTTGCGGCGTGGCGGACTGTTGCTGGCGGTGCTGGTTTTGCCGCTGACGGTGCCGATCCTTATTTTCGGCGTCGCCGCGGCCAATGCCGCAGTGAGCGGGCCGATACCGTTCGGAACGCCGTTCATGACGTTGTGCGGATTGTCACTGGCGAGCCTTGTGGTGGGACCCTTCGCCGCGGCGGCGGCACTGCGGCTGGAAATGGAGTAGCAACCCGATTGATGCGCGATTGACGCGTGTTGTAAGTGCGGTTGCCTGGTGAACGGCGCGCGGCGCCAAGGCGTGTTGAACAAAAGGTTGAGGACAAGATTGCGATGGCGATTGTTGATCTGGCCAACCCGTCGCGGTTTCTGAAAATCGCCAATCCCGCCATCCCCTGGCTTGGCGGGCTCACGGTCGCTGCGTTCGCCGTCGGCATTATTCTGGCTGTCCTCGCGCCGGACGATTATCAGCAAGGCGCTACGGTCAAGATCATGTTTCTGCACGTGCCGGGAGCGTGGCTCGGCATGTTGGCGTGGGGGATCATGACTATTGCCGCGCTCGGCACGTTGGTATGGCGTCATCCGCTCGCCGACGTCACCGCCAAGGCCGCTGCGCCGATCGGCGCCGCCTTTACCTTCATGTGCCTCGTCACCGGATCGCTGTGGGGCCGGCCAATGTGGGGGACTTATTGGGTTTGGGATGCACGGCTGACCTCCGTGCTTGTTCTTTTTCTGCTCTATCTCGGCGTGATCGCAGTTTGGCGCACGGTCGAGGAGCCGTCGCGCGCCGCGCGCGCGGTGGCGATCCTTACGCTGGTCGGCGCCGTCGATCTGCCGATTATCAAATTCTCGGTCGAGTGGTGGAACACGCTGCACCAGGGCGCCTCGGTGTTCCGCATGGACGGCCCGACCATCGATCCGTCCATTCTTGTTCCGCTCCTGATCATGACCGGCGCGTTCACGCTGTTGTTCATCACGCTTTTGCTCGCCGCCATGCGCAATGAAATCCTGCGCCGCCGGGTGCGCACGCTGCGGCTGATGCGGGCGAGCGTCGCGGGCTGAACATGGAAGACGGAAACCACCTTGTGTTCATTATCGCCGCCTACGGCGCCGGATGCGGCGTGGTCGCCGCGCTGATCGCCTGGGTGACGCTCGATTATCGGACGCAATCGGCAAAGCTCGCGCAACTCGAGAGCAAAGGAACCGTTCGCGGCATCGCCGGTCACGCAGCGGCGATTCAGGAAGCCAGCAAAGACGCATGAGCGAACAGACCAAAGACGACGGGAATATTCGCCGCCGCCGCATGCTCTTGGTCGTGCCGCTGATTGCGTTTCTCGGTCTATTCGCGCTCTTTCTGATCCGCCTGTTTGCCGGCGATCCCTCGCGCATTCCCTCGGCGCTGATCGGTCAGCCGGCGCCGCAGGCGGCCTTGCCCGGCGTCGCCGGCCTCGATCGCGACGGCAAGCCGGTGCCCGGTATCGATCCGGCGAACTTCAAAGGTGCGGTGACGGTCTTAAATGTCTGGGCATCATGGTGCGTACCTTGCCATGACGAGGCGCCGCTCTTGATGCAGCTGTCGCAGGACCAGCGCCTGCGCGTGATCGGCATCAACTACAAGGATGAGGCGGAAAACGCCCGGCGCTTCCTCGGCCGCTACGGCAATCCGTTCGCTGCCGCGGGCGCCGACCGCGACGGCCGCGCCTCCATCGAATGGGGAGTTTACGGCGTACCGGAGACGTTCGTCATCGGCCGCGACGGCCGCATCGCCTATAAGCTCGTCGGACCGATCACCCCGGACAATTTTGTCAGCGACCTCAAGCCGGAGATCGAGAAGGCGCTGGCGGCGGAGTCATAGACTTTCTCGTCATTGCGAGGAGTGAAACGACGAAGCAATTTGGATTGCTTCGCTGGCGCTCGCAATGACGATGCGGCAGCTCACTCCTCGGCGGCCGCCTGCGTGGCCGCGTATTTTTGCAGCAACGGATATTGCAGCGCCCCGAACACCAGGGTGAGCGGCATGACGCCGAACACTTTGAAATCCACCCAGACATTCGTGGAGGTGTTGCGCCAAACGATCTCGTTGAGTACGGCGAGCACGAAAAAGAACAAGGCCCAGCGCACGGTCAGCTTGCGCCAGCCTTCCTCGGTGAGATGAAACAGCGAGTCGAACACAACGCCGAGCAGCGTCTTGCCGAATAGAAGTCCGCCAAGGAGCACCGCGCCGAACAGCGCGTAGATGATAGTCGGCTTGACCTTGATGAAGGTGTCGTTGTGCAGAATAAGCGTCAAGCCGCCGAAGACGAGGACAATGATCGCGGTCACCACCGGCATGATCGGCAGCCGCCGCGTCAGCACGTAGGACGCCGCAAGCGCCGCCAGCACGGCAACCATGAACGTTGCGGTCGCGGTAAAAATCCCGAAACGGGAATTGGCAAAGAAGAACAGAACGAGCGGCCCCAGGTCGAGGGCGATCTTCACGATCGGGTTGAGCTGCCGTTTCGTGCTTTCAATCATGCGTGGTGGTCTAGCGCGGCTGCGCCACGCATTCAATCACGCGTCCGTTCCGGCGACGGCGCGGGCGAAGTCACTCGCCGAAAACGGCGCCAGATCCTCAACGCCCTCGCCGACACCGATAAAATGCACCGGCACGGCGAACTTGCCGGCAATGGCGACGAGAATGCCGCCGCGCGCCGTGCCGTCGAGCTTGGTCATGGCTAGCCCAGTCACGCCTACGACCTTGCGGAAAATCTCGACCTGGGAGAGCGCGTTCTGTCCGACAGTGGCGTCGAGCACGAGCAAGACGGCATGCGGCGCCGACGGATCGGCCTTCCTGATAACGCGCACGATTTTTTGCAATTCCTCCATCAATTCGGTGCGGTTTTGCAGGCGGCCGGCAGTATCTACAAGCAGCACATCGATGTTGCGCTCTTTTGCCGCTCGCAATGCGTCGAAGACAAGTCCGGCGGCGTCCGCGCCGGCTTGTTTCGCGATGAACGCCGACCCGGTGCGCTCGCTCCAGATTTTGAGCTGATCGATGGCGGCGGCGCGGAAGGTGTCGCCCGCCGCCATCATCACCGAGCGGCCCTCAGCGCGTAGTCTCGCCGCGAGCTTGCCGATGGTCGTTGTTTTGCCGGAACCGTTGACGCCGGCGACCAGAATGACGAAAGGCTTGTTTGCTGTGTCGATCACGAGCGGCTGCGCCACCGGCGCGAGCACCTTTTCGATTTCCGCCGCGACCACGGCTTTCACCTCGGCCGGAGAAATCCCGGCGCCGTGGCGGCCTTCGCCCAGCGCAACGGCAATACGATGGGCGGCGTCGAGGCCGAGATCGGCGCGAATAAGCACATCCT
>DATNNI010000428.1:0-13494 GCA_035601915.1 Xanthobacteraceae bacterium | reverse complement strand
GCGTTTCTGCTTGGCGTGATCAGCTACTGTATGCAGAACGACAAGGTGCAGTGGGAGTATGTCAAAGCGTTCACGAACGCGCCGTATCTCATAAAGGAAGGTTTTGGCTACGCCGACGGGCTGTTCACCGGCTACGACGAGACTAAGCGCGACTACGACCGTTCGACGTGGAACTACGACATCGGACCTGACGGATACGTTATCTCCGACGACACGCTGCAGCATCCGCGTTGCGTGTGGCAATTGCTGAAGAAGCATGCGTCGATCTTCACGCCGGAATTGGTCGAGCGCATTTGCGGCACGCCGAAGGAGAAATTCCTCAAAGTTTGCGAGATGATCGGCGAGTGCTCGTCGAAGACCAAGACCATGACGTCCATGTACGCGCTCGGCTGGACCCAGCACTCGAGCGGCTCGCAGAACATCCGCACCATGGCGATGCTGCAGCTCATTCTCGGCAACATCGGCGTACGCGGCGGCGGCATGAATGCCTTGCGCGGTCATTCCAACATCCAGGGCCTAACCGATCTCGGGCTGATGTCGAATTTGATCCCCGGCTATCTGACGCTGCCGAACGACAACGAGACGACGCTCGACGCCTACATGTCGACGCGCGGTTTCAAACCTCTGCGGCCGGAGCAGACCAGCTATTGGCAGAACTACAAAAAGTTCTTCGTCAGTTTCCAGAAGGCAATGTGGGGCGATGCCGCGACGGTCGAAAATAACTTCGCTTACGACTGGCTGCCAAAGCTTGACGTGTCGGGCTACGACATTTTGCGCGCCTTCCAGCTTATGCACGAAGGGAAAGTGAACGGATATTTTTGCCAAGGCTTCAATATTTTGCTGTCGGCACCTAATCGCCGCAAGATAACTACCGCCCTCTCGAAACTAAAATTCCTCGTGGTCATGGATCCGCTGCAGACTGAAACGGCACGGTTCTGGGAAAATTACGGCGAACACAACGACGTTGATCCGTCCCAAGTCCAGACGGAAGTTATCGAACTGCCGGTCACCTGCTTCGCCGAAGAGACGGGGTCGCTGGTCAATTCCGGGCGATGGCTGCAATGGCACTGGCAGGGGGCGACGCCGCCCGGTGAAGCCCAACATGATATCTGGATCATGGCGCAGATTTTTCTGCGCCTGCGCGCGCTTTATCAGAAGGAAGGCGGCGCGGTTCCCGAGCCGATCGTCAACCTCGATTGGCGCTACAAGGACCCCGGCGACCCAACACCTGAAGAACTCGCCAAGGAACTCAACGGCTATGCGACCGAAGACATCACCGATCCGAAGGATCCAACCAAGGTGGTGATCGCCAAGGGTAAGCAGCTCGTCAACTTCTCGGTGCTGCGCGACGACGGTAAAACATCCTGTGGCTGTTGGATTTACTCGGGCTGCTTCAACGAAGCGGGTAACAACATGGCCCGCCGCGACAACGCTGACCCGGACAACGCCGGCGTCTTTCCGAACTGGGCGTGGTCGTGGCCGCTCAACCGGCGCATTATCTACAATCGCGCGTCTTCGGATGTGAGCGGAAACCCGTGGGATCCGAGCCGTAAGCTGTTGTGGTGGAACGGTAGTAAATGGACCGGATACGACGTTCCGGACATCGCGCCGGACGCCAAGCCGGAAGTAGTCGGCCCGTTCATCATGAATGCCGAGGGCACCGGACGCCTTTTCACGCTCGGACAATTGCGCGACGGACCTTTCCCGGCGCACTACGAACCTTTCGAATCGCCGTTGGCCAATATCGTAGCGCCAAAGATTCGGGGAAATCCGGTGGCGCGCATCTTTAAGAACGACTTAGATCAGCTCGGCACGGCAGACGAATTCCCTTACGCCGCAACCTCTTATCGGCTGACCGAGCATTTCCATTTCTGGACCAAACACGTCCGCTTCAACGCCGTAATGCAACCGGAATTCTTCGTCGAAATTCCGGAGCAGCTTGCGGCCGAAAAGGGCATCAAGACCGGGCACTGGGTCCAAGTGTGGTCAAAACGCGGGACGGTTAAAGCCAAGGCCGTGGTTTCCAAACGAATCAACACGTTGATATGCGACGGCAAGCCCGTCCACGTCATCGGCGTGCCGTTACATTGGGCATTTATCGGCGAAACCAAGGAAGGCTTTGGGCCCAATTCGCTGACGCCTTTTGTCGGCGACGCCAACACCGACACGCCGGAGTTCAAGGCGTTCCTCGTGGACATCAAGCGCATCTCGGGGCCCGACGTGGTGACCGTCGCTGAGGGCCCCAATGCGGAGGAAGGGGACTTCTCGTCCTTAATCTCCGACACGCTCGGCGATCGCTCGAGAACCGATTTCTAGGGCATAAAGACCATGGCCTTCGAATTCGAGCTACCCCCCGCACCGAACCAGGAAGTCCAGCCTGAGTTCGGCCAGCAAGATCTCGTTCGCCGCTCAGCCTCGTCGGTGCCCACGCCGGCGCGCAAGCTGACCGAGGTGGCCAAGCTGATCGACGTGTCGAAATGCATCGGTTGCAAGGCCTGTCAGGTTGCCTGCCTGGAATGGAACGATAGGACCGAACGCATCGGCTTTAACTACGGGGTCTACGACGATCCAGTCGATCTGACGGCGGAATCCTTCACGGTGATGCGCTTCACCGAGTGGGTTAATCCGGAAACCCGGAACTTGGAGTGGCTGATCCGCAAGGACGGCTGCATGCATTGCGAGGATCCGGGCTGCCTCAAGGCGTGCCCCTCCCCTGGGGCGATCGTGCAATATTCCAATGGTATCGTCGACTTCGACCACGAGAAGTGCATCGGTTGCGGCTATTGCATCAAAGGATGTCCTTTCGACATTCCGCGTCTCTCCGAGGTCGATCACAAAGCGTATAAATGCACGCTGTGTTCCGACCGTATCGCCGTCGGTCAGGGGCCTGCCTGCGCGAGAACCTGCCCGACGCACGCCATCGTATTCGGCACCAAAGAAGAGATGAAGCAGCACGCCGCCGAACGCATCAAGGATTTGCAATCGCGCGGCTACAAAAATGCCGGACTCTATGATCCTCCCGGCGTCGGCGGTACTCACGTCATGTATGTGCTGCAGCACGCCGATAAGCCGGAAATTTATGCCGAACTGCCAAAGAATCCGAAGATCAGCCCGATAATCACCATCTGGAAAGGCCTTACGAAATACGCAGGCATGGCCGCGATGGGTACATTTGCGGCGGTTGGCGTACTGCACTATCTGGTCTCTGGGCCCAACGAGGTCCAGCCCAAGGACGAGGAAAATGCCAAGCGCCTCGCAGGAGATCGCTGATCGTGGCAGCTTACGACGTAGAGCAAGGTGACGCCGTCCATCCGGGCGATCCAGTCGTCGTCGACCGCTATACAGCGGGCGCACGCGTAAATCATTGGATCACCGCAACTTGCCTGGTGTTGTTGGCTCTCTCGGGGCTCGCGCTGTTTTATCCGAGCTTCTTCTTCCTCACCGTGTTGTTCGGCGGCGGTGACTGGACACGCACCATTCATCCATGGATCGGCGTGGTGTTGTTCTTCAGCTTCTCCGGGCTGTTCGTTCGCTTCTGGAAAGCGAATTTGTGGCGCGCCGAAGACGGGACGTGGTTGGCGCGTCTGCGGTATGTGCTGACCAACGAGGAAGACAAGCTTCCCGAAGTCGGCAAATACAACGCCGGCCAGAAGGTGGTCTTCTGGGGAATGTCACTCCTGATCATCGTGCTCATTTGCACCGGCATCGTTATTTGGGATCAATACTTTTATCCGCTGACCAGCATTGAGCAGAAACGCTGGGCAATCCTGGTCCATTCACTTGCTGCGGTGAGCATAATTTGTGTTTGGATCGTGCACGTTTATGCCGCCATCTGGCTGCGCGGCACGTTCAGCGCTATGACCCGCGGGCATGTTACTGGCGGATGGGCATGGAAACATCATCGCAAATGGCTTAAAGAATTGGTCGCAGGAAAATCCGCAGATCACACGGCGGAAAGGAAGTCCGTCAACTGACGGCAACCGTGCCGGCGCGTCACGTGGCCCGTGTGGTTCGTGAGGTTTGAGTATGGCCGAGGTCGGATCGACCCAGTTCGACCCAATCCCCATCGGGGAAGTCGCCAAACCGCCATTCGTCCGGCTGCCGGATCCGTCAACGATGTTCGCGCGCCGCGCCCGGCGTCTGCGCTCGCTTGCCGACAGGCACCAATTGCGCGCTTATCTGGCCTTTGTCGCCGATCTGAGCGATGTCCAACATCGCCTGCAGTCCGAGCTTCCTCCACCGGGACCGCCATCCTCCGCTGACCTGGCGCGCTCCCGGCAATTCAAAATGCCCCCGCTCGATCGGTCGCGGTTTACGCGTGACGCTGCGTTCGACGCATTGTGGGACCAACTTCTAGCCATGGTCGAACAAATTGTGATGCCAGAGAATGCGAATCTTTCTCTACAGCGGCTACGGATCTCCGACCCGGCCGCACAAGCAGCCATGATCGCCGCGGTGCTTGACGGCGCGATGCCAGCGGCGGCGGCTGCCGAGCACGCCTTTGCCGCCGGAGCGGCGCAAGTTCATTTCGTCCGGCTTGCTGCCCAACTTGACGCCACGACCCTGGCCCCCATTAGTGATGGTGCTTGCCCGGCGTGCGGCGCGGCTCCCGTGTGCAGCATGGTGGTTGGCTGGAGCGGCGCAGAGAATACGCGATTTTGCGCCTGCTCGCTGTGCGCCACGATGTGGAATTATCCGCGCATCAAATGCGTGCTCTGCGGTTCGACCGAAGGCATCGCCTATCAGGAAATTGCCGGCGGATCGGCGACCGTCAAGGCCGAGACCTGCGATTCCTGCCACCGCTACGTCAAAATATTTCAGCAGCATTCCGACCGCTCGCTCGATCCGGTCGCTGACGACATCGCAACGCTCGCCCTCGATCTTTTGTTGCGCGAGTCGGAATACCGGCGCGGCGGCGCTAACCCTTTCCTGCTCGGCTACTGAGGCAGCGATGTGCTCCGCACCCAATCTTGCCTTGCGCACCCTCCCTTCGGTCGACGAAGTCCTCAAGGCCGACGCCGCCGCCCTCGCTGTGGCCAAATTTGGCCGGCCCGCAGCAGTCGCCGCGATCCGGCAAAGCCTCGACGCGACGCGCGCGGCCTTGCGCGCCGGCAAAACGCTATCGAACGAGCCAGGGACAATCGCCAACACGGCACTCGTAAACCTGATAGCCGCGGCGCGATCGAGCTTGCGTCGGGTTTTCAATCTCACAGGTACCGTGCTGCACACCAATCTGGGACGCGCCACGCTCGCTGAGTCGGCGATCGACGCCGCGGTTGCGGCGATGCGCTCGGATGTTGCGCTTGAATTTGACATCGAAAGCGGCAAGCGCGGCGAACGCGACGATCATGTCCGTGAGCTTCTTCGAGAACTCTCGGGCGCGGAAGATGCAACCGTCGTCAACAATAACGCCGCCGCAGTCCTGCTTGTGCTCAATACGCTGGGCAAAGGCCGAGAGGCCGTCGTGTCGCGCGGCGAATTGATCGAGATCGGCGGCGCGTTCCGCATGCCGGACATCATGGCGCGCGCGGGGGCGCGGCTGAAAGAGGTCGGGACCACTAACCGCACTCATCTAAAAGATTATGCCGACGCGATCGGTCCCAAAACTGGCCTTGTGCTCAAAGTGCATACGTCGAACTATCGCATCTCCGGTTTCACCAAATCGGTTGACGCGGCCGAACTCGCGGCGCTGGCGCGGGCACGCGCGGTGCCCTTGGTCCACGATCTCGGCTCCGGCACGCTTATCGATTTGGCCCGCTGGGGTTTGGCGCACGAACCGACGGTCGCTGAAGCGGTCGCCGACGGTGCCGACATCGTCACCTTTTCCGGCGACAAATTACTTGGCGGCCCGCAAGCGGGTTTTATCCTCGGCCGCCGTGACCTGATTGCGAAGATCAATCGCAATCCCATGAAGCGCGCATTGCGAGTCGACAAGATCAGGCTTGCCGCGCTTGCGGAAACCTTGCGGCTTTACCGCGATCCCGACCACTTGGCGGAGCAACTACCTGCGCTTCGGCTTCTAACGCGTCCCTTGTCCGCGATCGAAGCCGCCGCTCGGCGCTTGGCGCCGCTCGTCGGCGCCAAAATCGGCGCTGCTTTTGCCGTTGAGCAAATCGCCTGCAACAGCGAAATCGGTTCCGGCGCGCTGCCGCTTGCTGGCGTGGCGAGCGCCGGGCTTGCGATTCGCCCCCGCGGGCCGCGCCGCGCTGGCCGCGCCCTCGAACGCCTGGCGCGTGCGTTTCGCAATCTTCCCATTCCAATAATCGGCAGGACCGAGGGTGGTGCCATGATATTTGATTTGCGTTGCCTCGAAGATGAAGCGGCGTTTTTAGCGAATCTCGAGACGCTCGATCTCGGAGCTGGAGATGGACAGGACTGACAGCGCGACCGCCTGCGAGCGCACCGACACAGCGTCGGAAGTCACCGAACGCATGGCGGAAGCCCATGCCGCGGCCGCCCGCGGCGATTACCCGGCCGCGCTCGCCATCTGGGGGCCACTGGCGCATGCGGGCGTCGGCCGCGCGCAAAACAATATTGGGGCATGCTTCGCCGAAGGCCTCGGCGTCGAGCGCGATCATGGGTTAGCGTTGCAGTGGCTCACGCTGGCGGCCGAAGGAGGCGATACCGTCGGACGCCGCAATCTTGCCGCGCTTTATTTCAGGGGCGAAGGCGTCGAGCAGGATGACGGTCGGGCAGCCGAACTCTATCGGGCGGCGGCCGCAGCCGGCGACGGCCCCGCTCAGGACATGCTGAGTTGGATGCTGCTGGAAACCGACTCGACTCTCTTTGACCCGGTTGAGGCGCATCGGTGGGCGCTAGCCGCCGCCGAGCAAGGCATTGCCGCGGCCATGACGCGCCTCGGCATGATTCATCACGATGCGCTTGGCGTCGATCGCGATCCTAAGACCGCGGCGGCCTGGTGGATCAAAGCCGCCGCACGCGGCGACGCCGACGGTCAGGCGATGCTCGGCGCCGCGCACCTCCTCGGCGCTGGCGTTGCGCGCGAGCGCGTACTCGCCGTGGCATGGCTGATCCGCGCCCGCTCGGGGGGAAGCAAACTTGCCGAGCGATATCTCAAGGCGGCGCGAAACGGCCTGACCGCGAATGAAAATGCCGATGCGGAGCGGCGGGCCGCGCTGCCGCTTGCTGAGTCCGCGCCGTGATCATCGGCACGGCCGGTCACGTCGACCACGGCAAGACCGCGTTAGTGCGTGCCCTGACCGGTGTCGATACCGATCGGCTCAAAGAGGAAAAGGCGCGTGGCATCAGCATTGATCTCGGGTTTGCCTATATGGCTGCGGCCGACGGCAGCGTGTTGGGCTTCGTCGATGTACCGGGTCATGAAAAATTCATCCACAACATGTTGGCGGGCGTAGGCGGCATCGACTTCGTTTTGCTAGTCGTTGCCGCCGACGACGGCATCATGCCGCAAACGCGCGAGCACTTGGCCATTGTCGATCTGCTCGGCGTGGAGCGCGGGATCGTGGTCCTGAGCAAGGTCGATCTCGTATCGGCGGAACAGCGTGAAGCGGTGAAGGCCGAGATTGCTGACGCGCTTGGCGGCACCGCTCTCGCCGGGCTTGACGTCCTTTCGGTCTCGACCCTCAGTGGGGAAGGAATCGACGCGCTTCGGGCCCGACTGCTTGCCGAAGCGCAGACGGCAACAACACGGCCAATGTCCGGCCGCTTCCGTCTAGCGGTTGATCGTTCGTTCTCTCTGACCGGCGTCGGCACGGTCGTCACCGGCACGGTGCTGTCGGGAGCCGTCGCCGTTGGTGACCGCGTAAAGGTCAGCCCGTCCGGCATATCTGCCCGGGTACGTTCCATCCATGCCCAGAACCGGCCGGCAGAACGTAGCGCAGCAGGCGAACGTTGCGCGCTCAACCTTACCGGAGACGGCATCGATAAACATGCCATCTATCGCGGCGATGTTGTGCTCGATGCCGAGTTGCACGCACCGACCGATCGGATCGACGCGATTGCGCGTACGATGCCGAATGAGCCGAAAGCGGTCACGCAGTGGCTGCCGGTACGCCTACATCACGCCGCGACAGAGGTCGGCGCAAGAATTGTCCTTCTTTCCGATCAACCGATCGCACCCGGTACCGAAGCGCGCGTTCAGCTCGTGCTTGAACGTCCCATCTCCGCGGCGGCGGGCGATCGCTTCGTATTGCGCGATACCTCTGCACAACGCACCATAGGCGGGGGCCGCTTTATCGATTTGCGTGCGCCGGCGCGAAAGCGCCGTACGGCGGAGCGGCTGACGCAACTCGATGCGCTTGCGATTGCCGATTCCGAAGCGGCGCTCAGCGCGTTGTGCGAACGCGCGCCCTACTACGTCGATCTCACGGCCTTTGCCCGCGACCGCGCGCTTGCCGCCGACAATGTCGAGCATCTTACGGTCAAGCTCGGACTCGTTCGCCTTGCGGTGCAAAACACTTTCGCGGCCGTGTCGCAGGCGATCTGGGCGGAGCTCAAAGCCAGCGTCGTCAGCAAGCTCACAGCATTTCACGCCGACAATCCCGATTTACCTGGCATCGGCATGGAGCAACTGCGGCTCCAACTGCAGCCGCGTCTGCCGGCAACATTATTCGCTGCGGCTTTGCAGAATCTGGCCGAAGCCAAGGACGTCGCGCTTGCTGGGGCGTGGGTGCGGCTGCCGAGCCATGAAATACACTTGACCGCCGCCGAGGAAGTACTCTGGCAGAAGGTACGGCACCTGATAGGCGGCGACGATCGCTTTCGACCGCCCCGCGTGCGCGATATCGCAGGCCTAACACGAATCGGCGAAACGGAGATCCGCCATTTATTTAAACTCGTCAGCCGCATCGGCAAGGTCGACGAAGTGGCGCACGATCATTTCTTTCTTCGCAGCACCGTCGCGGAGATGGCCGACATTGCCGCCGATCTTGCGGCACAAACACCGAACGGCCAATTCAGCGCCGCAGAGTTCCGCGACCAGCTCAACAACGGCCGCAAGGTTGCGATCCGGGTCCTGGAATTCTTCGATCGCCATAGTGTGACATTGCGGCGCGGCGACCTTCGCCGCATCAACAAACACCGGCGCAACCTGTTTTGTCGAGCGGACGACGAGCCGTCGGCCGCGCCTGAGTATGGAAGGGAATCGTCCCTGGTGGGGCGTCCGGACTTCAAATCCGGGAGAGGCCGCGAGCCGGTCTTTGGTGGGTTCGACTCCCACTCTCTTCCGCCAATACGCCGGAGTAAGAGGTAACCCGGTGGTTCCAGAGCGGAACTATCTTCAGCGGAAAAAGTATCACAAAGGGCGAGAGGGACTGAAAGTTAACGTCGTTGAAAATGGCCACAGCGGGGACGCGCCGACAGAGCAAGGAGAACCAGATGAGCGAGATTTCCAAATCCATTTCACGTCGAAATGTGCTGGCCGCAACAGCCGCAAGCAGCGTGTTGGCGGCGGCAACGGTGGCGCAAGCGGCCGAAACAATCCCTGAGCCGCAGCGTCCGGGTCAGGGCGGCACCGATCCAGGTCCGCGAAACGTTCAGCGCGACCGGCAGAATCCCGACATGTTGACGCCGCCTGCAACCGATCAGGGCACGCTACCAAACTTGCGCTTCTCGTTCTCGGACGCCCACACACGGATCACGGCGGGCGGCTGGACACGGCAGGTCACCGCGCGCGAACTCGGGATTTCCAAGACTATCGCCGGCGTCGACATGCGGCTCAATCGTGGCAGCGTGCGCGAACTGCATTGGCATAAGCAGGCCGAATGGGCCTACGTGCTTTACGGCAACGCGCGCATTACGGCGATCGACCCCCAAGGGCGCAACTTCGTCGACGATATCGGCGTCGGCGACCTTTGGTATTTTCCCCCGGGCTATCCCCATTCGATCCAGGGCCTCGATCCAGACGGGACGGAGTTTCTGCTGGTTTTCGACGACGGCGATTTCGACGAGGACAGCACCTTCCTGCTCAGCGACTGGGTCAAGCACATACCGCCCGAGGTGCTGGCCAAGAATTTCGGCGTGCCGGCAACATCGTTCGCCAAGACACCGGACCCGAGCCAGTTGTACATCTTTCCGGCGGCGGTGCCGGGGCCGCTCGCATCCGATAAGATCGTGGGCGCGACCGAAGTGCCGCAAAGCTTCAGCCATCGTTTGCTGGCCCAAACGCCGATCAAGACCAAAAGCGGCAGCGTGCGCATCTCCGATTCCAAGAATTTTCCAGTTTCCAAGACCATCGCGGCAGCTTTGGTCGAGGTCGAGCCGGGCGGTATGCGTGAGTTGCATTGGCACCCCAACACCGACGAATGGCAATATTACATCGAAGGCACCGCGCGCATGGGTGTGTTTGGCGCGTCCGGCCAAGCCCGCACCTTTGATTATCTGGCCGGCGACGTGGGCTACGTGCCCTTTGCCATGGGGCATTACATCGAGAATACCGGCACCGCTACGTTGCGCTTTCTCGAGATGTTCAAAAGCGACTACTACGCCGATATCTCGTTTGACCAATGGCTGGCGCTTACGCCTCCCGAATTGGTCAACGCGCATCTGCATACCGATGACAAATTCATCGAGGCTTTGCGCAAGGACAAGGTGCCGGTGGTGCCGGCTTAATTTTCATGGTTGTGGGCGGCGCGTTGCGCGCCGCCTTTATATCAACAGGCGCCTTCGATGAGGCCGCTCGCGATCGCATTTTTTCGATGCCGGCTACTGGGACTCATTTTCATATTCATAGGCATCACAAAACAGTTTGCCGTTTCGGCCCCAATCTTCTCGACTAACATCGGTGAAGATGAAATTGATGGTTTCCGGCTTGCACTTGGCGATACGCGCAAACTCGCGAGTTAGAACTTCCGCCAATTCGCGTTTTTGTTCGAGTGTGCGCCCTGGAAACCAATCGACCCGTATGAATGGCATTATGCTCTCCTCACTGCAGAAACGACATCACTGAGCCCGAGCTGCCGGCTTCAGATGCCTTGGTCGGCGGTTTTGGTTTGTGTTCTCGACACAAGCACCTCAAAGTTTTAGGTGCATCTTTGAAATCGTCACTCGAAGAACGTGGCGATGCAGGACATGTCGAGTTTCCCGTGCCCCTTGCCTTCGACCGCGGAAAGGATCTGACGCGTTAATGCCGCGGATGGTAGGAATGCACCTCGTTGCCTGGCAAGTTCAAGTGCTAGGTCGATGTCCTTGGCGATAACCTCGACCGTCGCCGCGGGCGACCAATCGCGCTCCTTGAGTTTTTGCACCTTGGAGGCGATGTAAGGCGATGCAACCGCGCTGTCGTTGATAGCGTCGATCATCGCCGCCCAGTCGAGGCCGCTTCGCCGGCCAAGGTTGAGCGCCTCCGCAAGCGAGGTGTTAATGGCGGCAACGATTACGTTGACCACGAGTTTCATGATCCTCGCCTCTTCGTGCGCGCCGAGATATGTGATCTTTTTTCCCATTAGAGCGATCAGCGGGCGTCGCAACTGGAAAAGGTTCTCAGGTCCGGAGACCCAGATACTGAGCGTACCAGCCGCCGCAAGCGCCGTGCTTCCGGACACGGGGGCACGAAGATACGAGATGCCGCCGGCATCAAGGAGCGCCGCACCGCGCGCCGAAACATCGGGCGAGATCGTGCTCATGTCGATGAGGCATGCCCCCGCTTTGCCGGTCCCACAGAGGTGACGAACGACATCCAAAAACGCTTCATCGTTTGGAATCATGGAAAAGAGCACATCGCTTTCAGAGGCAAGCATCGACATCGACGACGCTTCCCTGAGACCTTCCACGGCACCGGAAGCCGTGCGGCTGCGGTCGAGGTCGAAACCGGTCACGCGATATCCGCCGTTGACAAGGTTCGGCGCCATGCGGCTGCCCATGCTGCCGAGACCAACCCATCCGATTTGCGGAGCAGCGTTCATCAAATCACCTTGAGGTGCCGGATCGGCGCGCCAGGAGTAAGAGCCTGCGCGGCGGCAACGATGGCGTTCGCATCAATACCGTAGTGACGATAGAGGTCGGGGATAGTCCCGGTCTGACCGAAATGCTCGACGCCCAAGGGGCGAACCTTGTGACCGTGCACAGCGCCGAGCCAGCCGAGCGTCGCCGGATGTCCGTCCAGCGCGGTAACGATCCCGCAATGCGGGGGCAAACCGGCGAGCAAGCGCTCAATATGAGATCGCGCGTGCACGAAACCACGCTCGCGCGCACGGCAGGAGGCACTCCAGCCGGCATTAAGCCGGTCCGCCGACGTGATGGCAAGAAGGCCGACGTCGCGCCGGTCTTCAGCCATTAGTCCTATGGCTTCGATCGCTTCCGGCGCGACCACTCCGGTATAAGCAACTACCACCTGACAATTGGGACCAGGTTCGCGCAGCCAATATGCGCCATCGACGATCGATTGACGCAACTGCGGCGTCATCGGTCGCTTGATCTGCTCGATCGTGCGCGTTGAGAGCCGCAGGTACACAGAGCCGCCGGTTTCGTCGCGCAGCCAGTTGTGCTCACTCGGTTCGCCATCACCGTCCCGCTGAATGTAGCTCAACGAAAACGCAAGGATGACGGCAAGCTCGTCGACAAACGCCGGCTCGAACGACGCCAGTCCATCTTGCGCCATGCCGATGAGCGGCTGGACGATCGATTGGTGGGCGCCGCCTTCGGGAGATAGCGTAATGCCCGACGGAGTCGCCACCACGATGAAACGCGCGTCCTGATAGCAAGCGTAATTGAGCGCATCGAGCCCGCGGGCAATGAACGGGTCGTACAGCGTGCCGATCGGGAGGAGTCGCTCGCCGTTTATGCTGTGCGATAGTCCGAGGGCCGACAGAAGAATAAAGAGGTTCATCTCCGCGATACCGAGCTCAATATGCTGCCCGCTGGGTGAAAACTCCCAGGTGAATGTCGAGGGAATGCGCTCGCCTTTGAAAGTATCGGCCATCGCCTCACGAGCGAACAAGCGCCGCCGATTGACCCACGCCCCAAGATTGGTCGAGACGGTAACGTCCGGGGAGGTTGTGACGATGCGTGCGGCAAAGGGCGTCGTATTACGGCCAATCTCGTTAAGCAATGCTCCGAAGCCAACCTGGGTCGACATCGTCGATTGAATGTTCACCTCAAGTTCGACCGGCACCTCGATCATCGGCGCACGCAGGCGACGCTCGCCTGGCGCTGCAAACGGCACGCGCTCGAGAAACGCCCGAAGCTCGCTGGCTGAGGCGCGCAAGCCCTCAAACGCGTCCCACTCGTGGCCGGGACGGATGTTCATCGTCGCACGGAACGTTTCCATCTGCGCCGGCGTCATCAGGCCGGAATGATTATCCTTGTGACCAGCGAACGGCAGGCCATACCCCTTGATCGTGTACGCGATAAAACAAACCGGCCGGTCGTGATCAATACGATCGAAGGCGTCGATGATCGCGGGAAGGTCGTGGCCGCCGAGATTGCCCATGAGGCGCGCCAATTCATCGTCGCTACGAGACTCGATAAGCCGCGTAACCCGTCCTTGATCCCCAATCTCGTCGAGGAGCCGCTTGC
>DATNNI010000427.1:0-4871 GCA_035601915.1 Xanthobacteraceae bacterium | reverse complement strand
TGAACGCGAACTCACTCATATTGGTTTTGCCGACAATGACCGCGCCGGCGGCGCGTAGCCGCCGTACCACAACCGCATCCGTCGCCGCCGGCTTTCCTTCTTCGGCGAGAACTTTCGACCCGGCCCGCGTGACTTCGCCGGCGACGTCGAAGAGATCCTTGATGGTCACAATCGCGCCGTCGAGCGGCCCGAGCGAAATGCCCAAGGCGGCGCGCGCATCGGCGGCGTGCGCGGCTGCGCGCGCAGCATCGGCATAGACCGTGAGGACGGTGCGCGCTCCTTCCCCCTTTGGATTGGCGATACGGTCCAGCGCGTATTCGAGCTTGTCCCGGCAGGAGAGCGGCTTCATCGAGATGTCCATTTGCGCTGATACTTCGACGCCGTTGCGGATCATATACCGATCCTGTCATGATCTGCGAGCACCGAAGCAGGGAGGACTATGACTGACACAAAGCTTGCGGTTTGTTTTATCGGCTTTGGCGAAGCCGGCCAGGCCACTCGCTTCGGGCTTGCGTTTCAGCCGCGATTTCGAATGGTTTCCGCGAGATAGGCGAAGGACGCCTTCGGCGTTCGTTTGAGCGTCGCAAAGTCGATGTGGACCAAGCCGAAGCGGCGGCTATAGCCTTCGGACCATTCGAAATTATCCAAGAGCGACCAGACGAAATAACCACGCAGATTGACCGCTGCGGCCAGCGCCGCGCGAGCGGCACCGAAATGTTCGCGGAGATAGGCGATACGGTCTTGATCGTTTACGGTGCCGTCAGCTGCGAGCGGATCATCGTAGCAGGCGCCGTTCTCCGTGACATAAATCTCCGGATTGCCGTAGTCGTCGCGCAGCCGAATCAACGTCTCGGTCAAACCACCAGCGTCGATCGGCCAGCCGATGGCGGTAAAGCGCGTGCCGGGCGGCACGGCGCCAAACCAGGCGCCGAACAGGCTTTGCGGGGCATCGACCACGTAGGCCGGCGCGTAGTAGTTGAGCCCAAAAAAGTCGACCGGCTGCTTGGCGACTTGCAGATCGTCGGAGTGAACGAACGGCGCGATCTCGTCCGCAATTGCCGATGGATAGACGCCCTTGAACAGCGGATCGAGCAAAGCACCATTCCATACTGCGTCGAAGCGGACGACCGCACGCCGATCCTCATCGCGATGAGCCGACGGACGAACGGGCGATATGTTGGCGACTGTGCCGAGACGCAGGTCGGCGCGCTCGGCGCGCAGTGCCTGCACCGCGCGGCCTTGCGCCAGGTTCTGGTGGTGGATCGCGGAGAGCATGTTGGACAGGCCGACGAGGCCCGGGGCGTGTCCACCCACGCCGTACCCGAACAGCGCGTGCACATTCGCTTCATTGAACATCGCCCAGTGCTTGACGCGATCGGAGAGCCGCCGCGCCACGATGCGCGCGTAATCGGCGAACTTGTCGGCGATATCGCGATTGAGCCAGCCGCCGGAATCTTGCAACGGCTGCGGCAGATCCCAATGATAAAGGCAGAGCCACGGCGTGACGCCGCGCGCGGCTAAACCGTCCACCAGGCGGTCGTAAAAATCGAGACCGCGCGGTTCGACCGCGCCGCTGCCGGCAGGCAGGATGCGCGGCCAAGCGGTAGAAAACCGGTAGGCGTTGAACCCTCCGCGGGCCAGTAGGTCGAGATCCTCCGGCCAGCGGTGATAGTGGTCGCAGGCCACATCGCCGGTGTCGTCGTGCTTCACCTTGCCGGGCGTATGGCTGAACACATCCCAGATGCTCTGGCTGCGGCCGTCGGTGTCGACCGCGCCTTCGATCTGATAGGACGAGGTCGACGCGCCCCAAACGAAGTCGGCCGGAAATGAGGTCTCCGGCGTCGCAGCCGCAGCCGGCCAAACCGCGCGCGGCAGGCCGGCAAGACTTGTGAGAATCGGCAAGAACGTGCGCCGCGATACTTTTGCCATCTAGTGTCCCGATTCCGAAGTTCGCATGACCGGGCGGCAATCCCATGTGCGAACTTCGGAATCAAGGGGACACTAGCAAACCTAATAATCTAGTGTGCTTTGGTTCAGAAGTCCGCATGATAAGGTGCCGGCAAGAATGATGCGGACTTCTGAACCGCCACACTAGCGCCGCCGTTTTGTCCTGCGGGGGGCGACCGCCGACTTGGTCCGTGCCGGCGCGCGCGCGGGTTTGACCCCGCGGCGCCGCGAGGCTTTTGTTTTATATCGCGGCGGCCACAAGCCGCTCGCCTCCAAGCGGGCGCCCCAGTATTCCCAGGTCCGCTCCGCCGCACTGGGTCGCACGTTGATGGCGCCGGCGAGCTTGATCTCTCCCGGATGCAGCGGCTGCAACTCGCCGATCAGCGCGGCGCGAAATTGATACTCGGCGTTCCAGCACAGATAGATCGAACGGGAGACGAGTTCGCGCAAGCTCGCGCCGATGACCGTGGCGCCGTGCCGCTTCATCAACACCACCGAATTGCCGCCGAGCGCACGCGCCAGCGAGCGGCCCTCCTCCGGTCTGACCACGAGAAGATTGGTGTCACCGAACTCGTCGTGCTGATCCCAAAACGGAACTTGTTCTCCGATTGCCGCGCCGAGATGAAGTACCGGAATGATCGGCTTGCCGGTTATGCAGAACGGCATGACTGCCGGGGCATGGTGATGGCATATCGCCGTCACATCGCTGCGCGCCTTGTAGATTTCGCCGTGAATGACGCGCTCGGAATACAGCCGCGCGTTCGGCGGCTTCAACGGTTCGGAATCCAGCGTGAATTCGAGAATGTCGCCCGGCTCGACCAAAAGCGGCGACCGCGAACGCGCCATTAAATAGCGTCCCGGATCGTCCGGATGACGCACGCTGACATGGCCAAAAGCGTCGAGGACGTTTTCATGGCCAAGAATGCGATTGGCCAATGCCAGTTGCTCGATAACACCCTGCAAGCTGTTGGGCACTGGATCGGTCCTCGCTCTAGTGTCCCGATTCCGAAGTTCGCATGACCAGGCGGCAATCCCATGTGCGAACTTCGGAATCAAAGGGACACTAGCAAACCTATTGATCTCGTGTGGCTTAGGTTCAGAAGTCCGCATGATAAGGTCCCGGCAACAATGATGCGGACTTCTGAACCGCCACACTGACAACGTCCGGGCTGGCCGCGGATAGCCGGTTCTAGCAAATCCGCGGCGCTTCGGCAGGAGCGCGGTCTTGCATGACACAAGGGGCTTCGGATGCTATCAAAACCGCGAAAACAGCGCTGCCGGGCCAAAAATGAGCGCGCGCCACCTCGACATCAGCATGAGCGTCAACGGCGAAGCCGTTTCCGCGCGTATCGAAGCGCGCAAAACGCTGGTCGACTTCCTCCGCGAAGACCTTTCCCTGACCGGCACTCATGTCGGCTGCGAACATGGCGTTTGCGGCGCGTGTACGGTGCGGCTTAGCGGCGAAGCCGTGCGCTCGTGTCTTCTCCTTGCGGTGCAGTGCGACGGCGCCGAAATCGAAACCATTGAGGGTCTTTCGGATTCCGGCGCCATCGCCGATTTGCAGTCTGCGTTTGCGCGCCGGAACGCGTTGCAATGCGGCTATTGCACGCCCGGCATGCTCATCGGCGCACACGAGCTGTTAGCGAACGGGACGGTCCCAAGCCGCTCCGCGATCCGTGAGCACATTTCCGGCAATTATTGCCGCTGCACCGGTTATCAGGCGATCGTCGATGCGATCGAGACGGTGGCGCGGGAGCGGGCAACAGCCAAATGAAAATCGCCGAGAATGTCGTGTCCGGCCTCTCTGCCCTCGACCGCCCGAATTCCTATATCGGCCGGTCGGTGCCGCGTCCCAATCTCGACCGGCTCACGCAAGGGCGCGGCCAGTATGTCAGCGACCTCGTCCTGCCGCGGATGGTGCACGTTGCGTTTTTGCGATCGCCGCACGCGCACGCACGCATCAAAAGCATCGAAGCCGGGCGCGCGAAATCGGCACCCGGCGTGGTCGCCGTTATTACCGGCGCCGAGCTGGCCAAGGTGATCACCCCTTGGGTCGGGGTGTTGACGCATTTGAAGGGCATCAAATCCGCGCCCCAGCATGCCATCGCGGTGGATCGCGCCTGCTGGCAGGGAGAAGCGGTCTGCGCGGTCGTCGCCAAGAGCCGCGCCGAAGCCGAAGACGCCTGCGCGCTGATCGATGTCGACTACGAGCCGCTTACGGCCGTAACCGACGCAGAAACCGCTCTCGACCGCGCCACACCGGTCATCCATCCCGAGCTTGGCGATAACCTGACCTTCGAGCGAGCGCTGGTCGCCGGCGATCCCGACAGAGCTTTCGCCGAAAGCGACACGATCGTGGAAACGACCTTCGTGTTCGGCCGCCATACCGGGGTGACCAACGAGCCCCGCGCCATTATCGCTGACTGGAACCCCGGCGAGCAACGCCTGACGGTGTATCAAGGCACCCAGGCGCCACACATGACGCAGGACATCTTCGCCAAGCACCTCAACCTCGAATCGCATCAGGTGCGCGTCATCACCAAGGATGTCGGCGGCTCGTTCGGCATCAAGGTGCACATCTATGCCGATGAGATGGCGACGGTGGCGCTGTCGAAGCTGCTCAAGCGGCCGGTCAAATTTGTCGCCGACCGGTTTGAAAGTTTCGTCACCGACATTCACGCCCGCGATCATCGCGTCCGCGCAAAAATCGGCGTGAAAAAGGACGGCGCCATCACCGCCTTTGAGATCGATGATCTCACCGGCATCGGCCCGTACTCAGTCTATCCGCGCACCAGCGGCATCGAAGCAAACCAAGTCGTCAATCTGGTCGGCGGGCCTTACACTTGCCCGAACTACCGTGCCCGCGCCCGCGTCGTGTTCCAGAACAAGAACGTCATGTGCCAATACCGCGCGGTGGGTCATCC
>DATNNI010000426.1:0-13541 GCA_035601915.1 Xanthobacteraceae bacterium | reverse complement strand
GTTCCAATGCGACATCCATCCGGCGGCGAAGATCGGGCGCGGCATTTTCCTGGACCATGCGACGGGACTCGTTGTCGGCGAGACCGCGGAGATCGGCGACGACGTTTCGATGCTGCACGGCGTGACGCTGGGCGGCACCGGCAAGGAGTGGGAAGACCGGCATCCGAAGATACGCTACGGCGTAATGATCGGAGCTGGCGCCAAAATCCTCGGAAACATCGAAGTCGGCCCCTGCGCCCGCATCGCGGCCGGGTCCGTGGTGATCAAGCCGGTCCCGAACAATGTCACTGTGGCCGGGGTGCCGGCTAAGGTCGTGGGCCAGGCCGGCTGTCCCGATCCCGCCCGCACGATGGATCAGATGTTCCCCGAGGGCGTTTGATCGCCGTTATAGTCGCGTGCTAAGGCGCCAGCACGTTTTTGCTGCTGCCCGATTTTGCCGCTCTTGATAGTCGCCTGCGGCAAAGGCTTTGCCCCGTCCGAGGAGATGGTAGTGGACCTTCAAGAGGTTAAAAAGCTCGACGCTTATCTGAAGAAGCTCTTCGGCAATCCGCAGATCCGCGTGGTGCCGCGCCCAAAAAAGGACGACTCCGCCGAAGTCTATGTCGGAGAGGAATTTATTGGCGTGCTGTTCGTTGACGATGAGGACGACGACCGCTCATATAATTTCCAGATGGCGATTTTGAGTACCGATCTGGAATAGTGTGGCCGTTCAGAACTCCGCATCATTTTTGCCGCACACTATCATGCGGACTTCTGAACCAAAGCCACACTAGATTTATAGTATTGCTAGTGTCCCTTTGATTCCGAAGTTCGCACATGGGATTGCCGCCTGGTCATGCGAACGTCGGAATCGGGACACTAGCCGTGCGGGCGCGATCATCTGCTGCCGCGCGCCAGCCCGTCCAACGTTATCGGTTATCCTTTGTGCTCTCCGTGGCACCACCTTGCTGATGCAACTGCGAGGCCAGCCGATCAAAACCGGCAACGACGCCGCGCCAATCCTGTAACCACGCGCGCGGAAAGCGAATCATAATCTCCGCCCCATCCAGTAAGCGTTCGTGAATGCATGTCGCAGGCACCGGGCGAACGGTTTCGCGCGTGCAGCGGGCGAAGAAGCGATCCGGTTCGTCCGCCGGGTAAATCAGGTCTTCGCCCTCATAAGGTGTTCCAGAGCGAAACTGCAGGACGGCCAGACCGTCATTGGCGGGTGTCGCGCGGCTGTCGAAATAGCGTGGATAAACACTTCGCAGGCGTTCCGCCGGCGGCAACACGCTGCCCAACCCTGCAATGGTCACGAACAAACGATCGTTGCTGTTTTTTGGCGGGGCAGGATTGCTGTCGCTCGACACAGGCGCATCCGCGCTCACGGTTCCCTCGGCCGGCGGCGGCACCAATGACGGCCAAAGCAGGACGAGATCGATCCGCTCATGCGCTCCTGGCTGCCGCTGTACCGATGCACGGATGGCTGCCGGCGGCACATTGAAGAGGACGCCGGCAATGACGACCGGAAGCGAGGGACCATCGAGCGCAGTTACGGCCTTCGGCCATGTCGGCCAAAGCACGTAGGCGACGAAAGTCACGGTCACCGCCAGCATCACAAAGAACAGCACCAGCGGCAGGACCGGGCTGCGTGGGCGCCGCAATCGCAGTTCGAAGACCGTACGTGCTGTCATCCGCAGCTCTGTCGCCGGAAGCGAATCGCGGCCGAGTATGCCACGGGCAAACGAACTTCCCCGTTAACCCTTTCTTAATCATCCCGTGGCGGCCGGCGCCGGGCTTTGCAATGGCTTTCCGCACACCGGGGGCCCTGCGCAATGTTCGACGCGATCCAGGCGACGGCTTCATCCGATACCATCGCATCTCTGTTCGCGCTCGCGATCGGTTTCGCGGTTGCCGGTTTGTGCGCATCCGGATACCGCCTCTACGGCGCCCATTTTCCGACCTTCCGGCTCCTGCAGATGGGGCCGATGCCGGCGCGCGTCGCCGCGGTCCCGCTGCTTATTTTCTCGGCTCCTTTCCTGATCATGCGCAATACGCTGCGCGGACGCCGCGTGGAGCGGCGGCGCGTCGAGTTCGTCATGTTGGCGACCGCGATCGCCGGGGCGTGGAGCTTCATGTCCGGAACAGTCGTCGTCACGGCGTTGCAGGCGTTGCTCAGCGTTTGACGGCGCGATTGCCGATTTTATTCCGCGGCCCAGGTTGTCTTCGCCGCGCGGTCTTTGCGCTTTCGAATTTTCAGCGAATGCGATACGCGTTTTCACCGACGGCGAATTTGCGCGCAGAAATGAGAAGGCCGCATGATTTACGAACTCGATGGACAAAAGCCGGACCTGCCGGAGGAGGGCCGTTATTGGGTCGCGCCGAGCGCAGCTGTCATCGGCAGAGTGCGGTTGAAAACCGATTGCAGCGTTTGGTTCGGCGCCGTGTTGCGCGGCGACAACGAATGGATCGAGCTCGGCGACCGTTCGCAAATTCAAGACAACAGCACGCTGCACACGGATTTGGGATTTCCGATCACTATCGGGCCGGATTGCGTCATTGGGCACAATGTTATTTTGCACGGCTGCAGTATCGGCCCACACACCTTGATCGGCATGGGGGCAATCATTCTCAACGGCGCGCGGATCGGCGCCCATAGTCTCGTGGGCGCGGGCGCGCTCATCACCGAGGGCAAGTCGTTTCCGGAGAAGTCGCTGATTGTGGGTGCGCCGGCCCGCGCCATTCGCACGCTCGATGACAAGGCTGCCGCCGCGATTGCCGCCGGCGCTGACTTCTATGTCCGTAATTTCAAGCGCTTTGCTACAGGAATGAAGCCGATCGGATGACGGTCGCGCCGCGCGCGAAACTCGCAGCGCGTGGCTTGAAGTGAAGTTTTCGCTTCCTTTGTCCTTACTTCGCTTCGGCCGTTTCCGGTTGTCCGGGAGTGCCGGCTGCACCGGCAACGTGGACTTTGTCGCCGGTGATAATTCCGTCCGGCGGATTCGTGACCACGCGATCATCGGCGGCGATGCCCGATTCGATTTCGACTTCGTTGCCCAAATCCCGCGATATTGTGACCTGCTTGAGGACGATGCGTCCCTCGCCGCTGACGGTCGCGACTTGCAGTCCGCGCTCGTTGAAGATCAGAGCACTCGCCGGCACGTTCACGGCGATCTCAGGGTGCGGCAGATCGAACGTGATGTTGGTAAAATCGCCGGTCATCAGTTCGCCTTTGGAATTATCGACCACGAGCTGCATGCGCGTCGTGCTCGAAGTAACGTCGACGGACTGCGCTGAAGCTTCAACGGCCGCCGGAAACGCCCGTCCGGGATATTCAGGCACGGTGATCTGTGCGTGAGTGCCGACCGGAATGCTCGGCACGTAATTCTGCGGGACGTTGACGTAGACGCGCAATTTGCTGGTTTCCGACACCACGAACATTGGCGGTCCGCCACCGCCCGCGTTGATCAACGCGCCGATATCGGTCGTGCGCGCGGTAACCAGTCCATCGAATGGCGCGACCAGCCGCTTATATTGTTCAAGCACGCGCAGACGATCGAGATTGGCCTGCGCGGCGCGGACGAGCCCCTGCTTATTCGAGGCATCGGCGGAGCGCTGGTCGAGATCCTGCTGTGAGATGGCGTAGGTCTTGATCAGCGACTGGCCACGCGTCAGCGTCATGTCCGAGAGCACCGAGTTGGCCTTGGCGCTCGCCAGGTTGGCTTCAGCCTGCATGATCTGCTGATCGAGATCGGGCGCGTCGAGTTCGGCGAGCAATTGCCCGGTCTTCACCGGCGTGCCGATGTCGGCCTTCCAGTCTTTCACATAACCGGTAACCCGGGCGTAGATTTGCGCCTGCGTATAGGCTTCCAGTCGGCCGGGAAGGCTGAAGGTCGTCATTTTGCCGCGGGTATCGGGCGCCGCGACGTTCACGGTCGGCACCGCCTGATTCTCGGTCCATTCCCGGAGCTTGGCGTCCGCAACTTTGCGCGTCGTAATGCCGAAGGCGACAATGACCACAGCGATAAGGCCGGCGGAAAGGCCCGCTATGTAGAGTCCCCGACGGGATACGCCGGGCGATCCGGACTCAGGCAGCATGCTGCGGCTCTCCGATGACGCGGGCGCCCACCGAACCGCGGCGTTGATGAATGATGCTGAACACGACCGGTACGAATATCAGAGTTGCGACGGTTGCGAAACACAGCCCGCCGACGACGGCACGGCCTAACGGCGCGTTCTGTTCGCCGCCTTCGCCAAAGCCAAGCGCCATCGGCAGCATGCCAATGATCATGGCGAGCGCGGTCATGACCACCGGGCGCAACCGGACAAAGCCGGCTTCAATGGCGGCGGTAACCGCGTCGCCATGCTCCTCAAGACGCTCCTTGGCGAAGCTGATGACCAGGACGCTGTTGGCGGTGGCGACGCCCATGCACATGATGGCCCCGGTGAGCGCCGGCACCGACAGCGTCGTACCCGTGGCAAACAACATCCAAACGATGCCGGCGAGCGCCGCAGGCAATGCGGTGATGATGACGAATGGGTCGGCCCAGGACTGAAAGTTGACGACAATGAGCAGGTAAATGAGAACCACCGCGGCGGCGAGGCCAAAGATCAGACCGGAGAACGAACTGTTCATGGTCTTGACCTGGCCGAGCATGAGCACCTGGGCGGTCTTCGGCGCATCCTTGGCGGTCTCGTCCAGAATTTTCTGCACGTCGGCAGCGACGGCGCCGAGATCGCGCCCCTGCGTGGTGCCGTAAATCTGGATCAGCGGCTGAACGTTGTATTGCGAATAGACAGCCGGGATCATGCGACGCTTGAAATCGGCGATGGCGCCGAGCACTTGTGGCGCCGCTCCTGCGGCCGTGATCGGCAGGTTCTGCAGCGCGTTAAGCGAGTCGACCTGGTATTGCGGCGTTTGCATCACGATCGAGTAGTTCACGCCGTTCTCGGGGTTGAGCCAAAAGGTTGGCTGCACTTGGCTCGACCCGGCGAGATTGACCACCATGCTGTTGGTCACGTCGCTTTCGCTGATGCCGACATATTTGGCGCGCGTACGGTCGACGTCGACGTCGAAGGCCGGTTCGTTGAGCGATTGCTGAATTCGCGCGTCCACCAATCCGGGAATGTGGCGCAGGCGACGCAACACATCCTGCGCGTAGTTATAGTTTTCCTGAAGCTTCGGTCCGCGAATTTGGATGTCGATCGGCGCCGGCGCGCCGAAATTGAGAATTTGACTGACGATGTCGGCCGGCAGGAACGAGAACGTCACGCCCGGGAAACGGGCAGGGAGTTCCTCACGCATCGCGCGGACATAATCCGCCGTCGGTTTGTGATCTTCGCTCAAGCCGATCTGAATTTCCCCGTCGGAAGATCCAATTGTCCCGGTGTTGTTGTAGGTGGTGTTGATGCCGCTCACCGGGAAGCCGATATTGTCAACCAGTGTCGCCAGCTCTTCGTGCGGAATGATCTGGCGGACAACCTTTTCGATCTCGGCGAATTGCCGCGCGCTTTCTTCGACGCGGGTGCCGACCGTCAGACGCACGTGCATCAAGATGCGTCCCCCGTCGACCGAAGGGAAGAAATCTGTACCGAGATAGGGCGCCAGCGCGAACGTCCCAAAAATGAGGGCGACGAAGCAGCTCACGAACACCGCACGGCGCCGCAACGCCATCGTCAACAGCTCACGGTAGGCAAGACGAAAGCGCTCGAAGCCGGCCTCGAAAGCGCGTTGCACCATGACCAGCGGATTGCGCGTCGGCGGTGGCTCGCCGCCAGTGTCGTGGTGCCGGCGCAGCATGTATTTCGCCATGGTCGGCACCAGCGTGCGCGACAGGATGAACGACCAAACCATCGCCGACATGACGGCCTCGGCGAGCGGGACGAACAGGAAGCGCGGCACGCCGGTCAAGAAGAACATCGGCACGAACACGATGCAGATGCATAACAGCGACACGAACGCCGGTGTCACGATCTGTTCGGCGCCGTCGAGGATCGCGGTCTCAACCTCCTTACCTTGCTCGAGGTGCCAATTGATGTTTTCGATTGTCACGGTGGCTTCGTCGACGAGAATGCCGACGGCAAGCGCCAACCCGCCCAACGTCATGATGTTGAGCGTTTCGCCCAACGCCCAAAGCGTTGCGATCGAGCCAAGCACCGACAGCGGGATCGATGTTGCAATAATCAGGGTCGAGCGGAAGCTGCCGAGAAACAATAGGATCATCACGCTGGTCAGCGCGGCCGCGATGATTCCCTCGCGGATGACGCCGCCGATCGCGGCTTTGATGAATATCGACTGATCGCCGATCGCGGTCAGCGTAAGCGCGCTCGGCAGCGTCCTTTTCATCTCCTGCATTTTTTGCTTTACGCCGTCGATGATCGAAAGCGTCGATACCGCACCATTCTTGAGCACGAACATCAGGACGGAGCGGTTGCCGTCGACATGCACGATGTTCTGCTGCGGCGGATTGCCGTCACGCACTTGGGCGATGTCGCGAACGTACACCATCGCCCCGTTGACGGTCTTGATCGGCAGATCTCCCATCTTTTTCACGATCGGGACGGCGTCGTTGAGGTTGATCGCGTATTCGAATGTGCCGATTTTTTCGGTGCCGACGGGCGTGATCAGGTTTTGCTGCGCGAATGCGATGGCGACGTCCTGGGCGGAAAGGCCGCGTGCGCGCATCGCATCCGGATTAACGTCGATCTGGACCTGGCGGAATTTGCCGCCGAACGGGTAAGGCATGGCCGCGCCCGGAACCGTGACGATGGGAACGCGGACGAAGTTAAGCCCGAGATCGAACAGCGCCTGTTCGGGGAGCCCTTTACCCGACAGCGCGAGCTGGATGATCGGCACGGTCGACGCGTTGTAGAGAAGAATGAGTGGCGGTGTCGAACCGGGCGGCATCTGCTTCAGCAGCGTCTGCGAAACCGAAGTGACCTGCGCATTTGCGGTGCGGACATCGGCACCGGGCTGCAGGAAGATCTTAACAATGCCAATGCCGGTGTAGTTGGTGGCTTCAATGTGCTCGATGTCGTTGACGGTCGTGGTCAGCGTGCGTTGAAACTGCGTGACCATCCGGCCGGCCATCTCCTCCGGCGGCAGGCCGGTGTATTGCCAAATGACCGCGATGACCGGGATGCGAATCTCGGGAAATATATCGACCGGCGTTCGGTACGCGGCGAGCGGCCCGATGATGAAGAGGAGAAGTGCCAGGACGACAAAGGTGTAGGGGCGCCGCAAAGCGATGCGGACAATGGCGGTCATTCGACACGGCTCCCCAACACGCTTCCATTGCAGCTTGCATGGAAGGCTAAAGTCGTCACCCCGGCTGTTCGCGCTGTGCGCCGCAACATAACGAACTGAATGGGGGAGACAACTCACAAACGGTTTAGCGGCCGCTTGCCGGTCACCTATGCGCAAACAGAGTTCTGCTATGCGCCCAAGGGGGTTCGATTGTTCCCATCAAAAAGGTGCGGCCGGCTCCTGGGGGAGAGCCGGCCGCGCGAACCCGGTCTGGGGACGGGGAGGGGTGGGGACGTGACCGGGCTCGCAAACTCCTTTTCGTTCGTTTCAGCGCGAGGTCGCAGTCGCCGGCGCCGCGCGGGGTTCACCGAGCGAGACCCACAGGTTGGGGTCTGTCTGCGACTGCCGCTTGACGAAACGGTAACCGGTGTCCGCCCAGGGCAAAATTTGATCGTTCTGGTTATCGAGGATGTATTCGCCCTTATCGAACTTGACTGTCAGGACGGCGTGCCCGTCACCGTGCTTGTCGCGAACCACGGTGATCAGCAGCGCTTCGCGCGGCCAGCCGGCCTGCATCAGCATGCGACGTTTGGCCAAGACATAGTCCTCGCAGTCGCCGTAGCCGTCGTCGGGATAGTTCCAGCGTTCGACTACGCCCCAATGCTCCAGATCGGTCATCGGTTTGATGTGGTTGTTGACGTGAAGATTGATGCGCTCGAGATCCTTCCAGGCTTGTGTCGAAAAAACCACGTCGCGCGGCTGCGACGACTTGGTCTTGCACTCCGGGTCGTACTCGACGCAGAACTCGACCCAGCCGATCGGCGCCTTTGTCGTGTCGCCGATCGAAATGAATAAAGGACGCTCCTCGGCGTGACCGCCGCTCGGCGCCGCCAGCAGCGCAAGCGCAACGGAGCTTGCGAGTGCGCAGCGCGCGAGAGTTTTTTTGGCACCCCTGCCCATGTGACCCCACTCCCTTTTCTTGGGATCACATTTCTCACAAAGCTTTTGCGGTGCCGCTAAGTTGAGCGCTTCAATTTGAAGTAAAGACAGCTAAACAAATGGGAAAATCTCGGCCAGATTCTCGCGAACATCGTCTAAAATTTTAGTTGTTCAACTTCCAATAAAATTTGAACGAATAACTGCGGTGGCCGGTTGCGGATAGTGGTCGTGCGGCCGCATTGATGCGCGAAACACGGCGGCCTCATCGCGACGGTCACCGCTCCACGCTGGCGGCTTGCCCACCCGACGGTGTGACATCGTCGAGCCCACGCATGGCTGCGCCGCGCACGCGCAAACTTGCTGACGCGCAACAGCGCCTGTTAGTCTTTCACCGACGATCAGGGAGGAGAAACGACCATGTCTTTGGCCAACTTTATTCAGCCGCCGAAATTCGAGGACTATAAGGAGCGCTTCAAGGATTTTTACAAAATGTCGCGCCGTGAAGACGGCGTCATTCTTGTGGAGGCCCATACCAAGGGCGGCCCGATTCAGCTTAGCGTCGAGAACCACAGATCGGTCGGACAAATGTTCAAGACCGTCGGCGCTGATCCCAAGAATGAAATTTTGATCTTCACGGGTTCGGGCGATGAATTCATGATGGACGCCGATCCCGAGGGCTTCAAACTGGAGCAAGACGATTTAGCGTACTGGGCCTATGAGTACGCCTACAAGGACGGACGCATCAACGTCAGCTCGTTGGTCAACGATCTTGAAATACCGACCATCGGCATCATCAACGGGCCCGGCTTCCACACCGAGATGTGCTTGATGTGCGATATCACATTGTGCGCCGACGATGCGGTCATCTACGATCTGCATTACGACATTGGTTCGGTGCCGGGCGACGGCATTCATAGCTGTTTTCAGGAAATACTCGGCGTAAAGCGCGCCGCTTACGCTTTACTCACCGGTCAGGCGATAGACGCCAAGCTGGCGCTGGAATACGGCATGGTCAACGAGATCCTGCCGCGCGCCAAGCTGATCGAGCGCGCGTACAAGATTGCCGATCACATCATGACCCAACCGCGCACGACGCGGCGCATGACGGCGCAGATTGTCCGGCGCCCATGGCGGCGGCAAATAACCGATAGTCTCGACGGCGGCTTTGCCATCCAGATGTTTGCGCACTTGGCCAAGGACAAGCCGACACACGGCCGGCGGCACATCGCCGATTGCGTCGCTTATGTCCGCAAGGGAAAGCGCAACAACTTCGATTAAGCGCAAGCGGGGAAGGGCGGCTAGATTACAAACACTTCGTCGGCGGCGTGGTTGAACGCCGCCGGCGTGCCGCGGCGGTCAACCGCCGCAGATGCTTTCCTCGATAAAGTCCGAATGCTGCAGCCGCGTAAACTCGACTGCAAATCCGTCCTCGAGGTGACGTACGACGCGTGCTTGCACCTTGCCGAGCGTAACCAGCGCGCCGAGCGCCGGCCGCTCATCGGTCGCAATGCCGGCGCCGGATTGCGAAAGGTCGATGATGCGGCAACCGACATTCAGCCCGTTGGGCATAATCAAGCGAGCTGCGGGATTACGCGGAGCGAAGCGGCCGTGGCGGCGGTCTTCCGGCAAGCCGAGGATATGGCGATTGGCGAGCCAAGTTAATTGAGCGGCGAGCTTGTCTCGTTTGCGCGCCGTCGCGGCGATGGTCATGGCGAAGCCATTCTCAAAGGTACGCGCGACTTGGCCTTCGAGCCGGCCCAAGTGATCGACATAGGCGATGACCCGATCACCCGTCTTTCCGCCGACCGGCGCGATCACGGCCATGCCGCCGGGCGACATGTTGATCACCTGGCATGGAAATTCCCGCCGATCCGGGAGCATATACCGGCCCAGCAAATCGACCTTAACGCGCTGAAACCGGCGCCGCTCGTCACTGAGCGCGCGTAAAGCCTGTTTTTGTTGAGCTACCGCCATGAAGCAGATCTGCCGCCGTCACTAACAGCAGCCTACCGATCCGGTGTTAACGGCTCGTTGATGCTTTTTTTATCTTGCGGCGCGGAGCGCGGGCCATTTGCACTGGGGGATGCCGAAATGCGGCCGCCTTCGTAGACCGTCAGCCCGCGCCGCGTCCGAGGCAGCATGAAGCGCGGCAGAAAATGTCGATCGAGCGCCGCTCCAATGTGACGCCGACCGCCCAGAGTGAGCCCGCCAAGCGGTCTGGTGCCCAGCCATTGCGGAACTTTCAGCGGGGCGAGCACGCCTATCGCGCGAGCGAACATCGGGCGATTGGCGTCAAGCGGCAACAAAAGGAGTTCAAGATCCAGGTGATCTCCATCGGCGCCTTGCGCGGTTACCGCGGCCACCGTGCCGATGCATTCGTCGGTCAGAACCGTCAGCAAGCCCGATACAAGCGGCCTGCTGGCAAGCGTCCAAAGGCTGAGGAAGGATTCTCCCTTCATCTCCCGATTAAATAGAGCGCAAACACGCGTCCCAGCGAGCCGGAACGGGTAACCGGCGCCGCGGTTAAGCGCGATAATGAAAGTGTCGCTCAGCGCGCCGCGAATCGCCCCGGGCTCGATATCGGCGCGTTCGGGGGCCGGGCGTGTTCCGCGCTGTTGCTCCCAATACGCATGCAGCTCGCGGCTAGAGGCGTGTTTCATAAAGGGCGTCCGGCTCCCGTCGCGCTTGCTGCCGATGCACGCGTGTCCTGGATTGGGACGCGTTTTCGGCGTTAGGGCGTATCCAGTGGGGAAGCAGCAGGGGTCATGCCGCTTTGGGAGGTCGGCGGGAGTGCCGGAGGGCCGGGCTCGATTAAAGTTAATGAAACGTTGATCCTTGGCGCCGCACCCAGGCCTGCTAGGGTGCGGTCACATTCCACGCGCGCCGCGGTCGTCTGTGCCGCAGCGCCGAGTGCAAGAGACGGGGGAGGCGAAGGACGTGACCGGGGCGTGAATTCGGCGCCGGTTGTCCTACAACAGCCGCAAAGGGAGGGCTCTTGCCCTCCCTTTGTTTTTCTCTTGTGCTCTTCTCTTGCGACGTCTCCGTTCCAAGCCGCGCTTGCCGCCACGAGAGTCGCGGCCTATTTGGACAGACGTTAGAGGAGCGGATTTGACATTCGCTACCCGCCAAACCGCTAGTTCTTGAAGCGAATGTCAAATCCAAAAGCTCCACTAGGACTGATATTCGCCAGTGGTCCTTTGATTCTAACATTCGCATGAGGACGTGCCGAGACGGGATGCGAATGCTAGAATCGGACTACTAGGTGAAGCCCGGTGACGCAGCGCTCGGAGCCGATCTTCAATGTGCCGCCGGTCGTGTTCGCGACGATTGCCGCGCTGTTGATCGTCCATGCCGTTCGCACGCTCATACTGACGGACGCACAGGACGAGTGGGTCTTCTTGACCTTCGCGTTCATCCCGGCGCGGTACGACCCTGCTGCCGACTACCCGCGCGCGCTGTACGGGGGATTTGGCGCTGATCTGTGGAGTTTTTTCACTTACGCGTTTCTGCATGCCGACTGGCTGCACGTCGGTCTTAATCTTGCGTGGCTCTTGCCGTTCGGCACGGCGCTGGCGCGGCGTTTCGGTGCGTGGCGTTACATCACTTTTATGCTCGTGGTCGCCGCCGCCGGCGCGTTTACGCATCTCATCACCCATGTGGGCGCGATGGTGCCAATGATCGGCGCTTCGGCGGCAATTTCCGGCGCAATGGCGGCGGCGCTGCGCTTCGTTTTTCAAAATGGCGGACCGCTCGGCCTCTGGCGAGGCGCGGCCCACAACGACGCCTATCGCGTCCCGGCTTCGTCGCTTGCCGCGACGCTGCGCGATCCTCGATTTCTGATTTTCTTTGGCACATGGATGGGACTCAATTTGCTGGTCGGTCTCGGCACCGTCTCCATTGGTGAGGAAGGACAAGAGATCGCGTGGCAAGCCCACATCGGCGGCTTTGTCGCGGGCTTGCTGTTGTTTAATGCGTTCGATCCGGTAGTCCCGCGACCCGCGCTCGACTCCGAGCCCACCGCTTAGCGCAAGTACGCCATCTCGATTCGCCCTGCCATGCTGCGGGTAATTGTGTTATGGTGTTTGCAGAGTCAGCGCTGGTTTTAGGGCGATCCACGCGAGACTCGATGCTGCGTTGCAACAAGCGCGCAGGCAGGCGAGGACGGAACGGTTTTGTTAGGCGCGTTCCGCCAATTAAAGCGCCCGCAGACGGAACTCGGCGCCGACCTAAAACGTAACTCATTGGCTGCGGCCGCGCTTGCGTCGCAGCCGTGAAGCTAGGGAGGCTACGATGACTGTTGGCATTATTCTCGCGCGCAAAGGACGTGAGGTTGTCACCATCGATTTAAGTGCGACACTTGGAGATGCGGTGCGTCTCCTCGCCGAAAAGCGCATTGGCGCCGCCCTGATACTCGGCGCCGACCATCGCATAGCCGGAATCATATCCGAACGCGACGTGGTGCGAGCGTTGGCGGAAGGCGGTGTGGCTGCGCTCGATCTTCCGGTAAGTCGAACGATGACGCGCAAGGTTGAGACCTGCAACGAAGGTGAAGCGGTCTCCAGCATCATGGAACGTATGACAGCCGGAAAGTTTCGCCATATGCCCGTGGTCGATCAGGGCAGGCTCGTCGGCATTATTTCAATTGGCGACGTCGTAAAGCACCGTGTGCACGAAATGGAACACGAATCACGGGCGCTGCGCGACTACATCCAAACCGCATAGGAACGGGACGCCGTTCTATCGTCGGGAAGCGCTTCGGCCTGGAGCCAAGCGTGGCCCCGCAGGAGTTTTTATTTCGCACGCCCCGTGTGACGCGCTATGATCCTCCGGCAACGGAGGCGGCTCATGCGGGGGTTGATCGCGTTTCTGCTGTCGGTGACGTTTGCGGCTTACGCAACGCCATCGATGGCAAGCAGCAAGATTCGCTTGGCGCAAAGCTCCACGGCGACGAACTGCATGATGGGGTGCAACGCGCAGGCGGCGAGTTGCCAAACCGCCTGTCTCGTTCCCTCCGCTCAACTCTCGCAGAATCCAAATGGTGGCGTGACGTCGAACAATGCCAACCCGCTGCCGAACGCGACGGCAAATACGATCTGCTTATCGGCCTGCACCACCAGCCAGCTCACGTGCCAAACGAGTTGCGCTCGTTTATCTCCATCCCAGTGATTGACTGGCCGGCGCCGCCGGGCCGGAGTTAGCCGAGAGCAGCGATCGTCTCAAGAATCGGCTCGAGGGCTTTTTCGGTGGCGGCTTTGCCGGCCGCAATCGCTTCCGCCGCACGATGAAATTCGAGCCAGCCGATGTGCCCGATATGGGGCGTGATGTGCACATCGGGCGGGTCGCCGGCAAGGCGCATGCGGGTGAGCCGGTCTTGCAT
>DATNNI010000425.1:0-5584 GCA_035601915.1 Xanthobacteraceae bacterium | reverse complement strand
AAACGTGATGGTTGGCCAGGTGAGGCCCGGGATGCTTTCGACGGCACGGAACAATCGCGGGAAGCGTCCGATCTCCGAATCCATGTCCTGTTTGCCGCGCTCGGCAATCAGGGCGCGTGTCGTATCCGACGCCAGGATTTCGGCGCCGCCATAGGCGGAAGCGCCGAGCACGCGGACGGCGTGATAATGGCTCAGCAAAACGTATTTGATCGGCTTGTCGGTGACTTTGGCGACCCGGTCGATCACCTGCTGCGCCATTACCGGCGTTGCCTGGGCGTCGATGACCATGACCCCGTCGTCGCCGACAATGACGCCGGAATTCGGATCGCCCTCGGCAGTAAAGGCGTAGAGGTCCGGCCCGATCGTGTCGAAAGTGATGGTCTTTTCCGACAAGTCGCCGGCAGAGGCGAAGCCGCCGCTCATCAAATGATCCTCCGCAGCCAAACACTCAACTAAGGAATTGAGCCGATGCACGCAAGGGCTTGATGGCGTTGCGCTTGTCGGCAACTTCGGTCATGGTCGCGGCTCGCATCCTGGCAAGGCCGATCCGCCTCGCCCGAGCAAACCATTAGTGTGGCGGTTCGGAAGTCCGCATCATTTCGGAGCGTCTTTTTCATGCGGACTTCTGAACCGAAAGCCACACTAGAGCAATAAATTGCTAGTGTCCTTTCGATTCCGAAGTTCGCAAACGAGAGTGCCGCACAATGATACGAACTTCGGATTCGGGACACGAGTGACGCGGACGACGCCATGGCTGGTCAGCGCGCAATCGAAAACGATATCGTGGACCAGGCGGCCGTGAGCGGTGCGACGGCCAACGAAGAAGCCCCGCTCAAGCTCGAGCAGTTCCTCCCCTATCAACTCAACGTCGTGTCGAGCTTGGTCTCGCAGGCGCTGTCGCGCGTTTACGCGCAGCGCTACGGCATCGGCGTGCCGGAATGGCGCGTGCTGGTGACGCTCGGCCAATACCAAATGATGACGGCGAAAGCGATCGGCTCGCATACCCACATGCACAAAACCAAGGTATCGCGGGCGGTGGCGATCTTGGAAAAGCGCCGCCTGCTGGGACGCCGCCCCAACCGCGAGGATAAACGCGAAGCCTTTCTTTCGCTCACGGCGGCCGGACGAAACATTTACGAAGAGCTCGCGCCGCACGCGCTCGATTTTGCCAAGCGGTTGACCGAAATCCTGACATCCGCGGATCGCGAGGCGTTCAATCGCGCACTCACACAATTGACGGCAAGATCGACCCAGCTTGTTGCTGAAGTCGCAGGACTAAACGAGCACGACTAAACGGTCCGGTCTTCAAAAGCAGCCCAAGTCCGTGATAAGTCCCCTTCCCTGAGCTATCGGGAGCCGCAGTTCACAGCGATGAAGCTCTATTCCTATTTCCGCTCGTCGGCCGCCTATCGCGTGCGCATCGCGCTCAACCTCAAGGCTATCGCTTACGAGACCATACCGATTCACCTCATCAAGGACGGCGGGCGGCACCGGCAAGCGGAATACCGCGCCGTCAATCCGCACATGCGCGTGCCGGCGCTGGTCGCGCCCGGCGGCGAGGTGCTGTTTCAATCGCTCGCCATTATCGAATATCTCGACGAGATCGCGCCCGAGCCGCCGCTGTTGCCGAAAGATCCAATTTCGCGCGCGCATGTGCGGGCAATGGCCGATATTGTTGCCTGCGATATCCACCCGCTGAACAATCTTGGGTCGCTCCGTTATTTGAAGCGCGAACTCCACCAGGAGCAGCCGGCAATCGACGCCTGGTACCATCACTGGGTCATTGATGGATTCACGGCGCTGGAAACACTCGTCCAGGCCGGCCCCTACTCGTTCGGCGCCGAGGTCACGCTGGCCGATCTCTTCCTCATCCCTCAGGTCGCCAATGCCCGGCGGCTGAAGGTGCCGCTTGACGCTTTCCCGAAGATCACCGGCATCGAGGCCGCTTGTCTCGCGCTTTCCGCCTTCGATCGCGCCCGGCCGGAAAATCAGCCAGATGCCGAGTAGTTTGCGATCTTCACACTTTGGTCACCATTGCATCGCTTGATCGGACCGCCGCGCGGAGCCGAGTCCGGATGATCAAGCTTTTACAGGGGGTTGGCGTCGTCAGCTTTAGCTGCGCCGCAATTTCCTTTGCGCTTGCGCAGACGTCAGCACCGCCCGCGCCCAATGCCGAGCAGGCGACAGGCAATCCAGTTTGCGTCCGGCTCGAAGGCCGATTGGCGGCGCTGAGCCGCGGTGCAGCCGATCCGCGCGCCGACCAGGTTAAACGTTACGAAGATGCGGCTGCAAAGCAGCAGGCGGATCTCGACCGTTCGCTCGCGCAATCAAAGCGGCTCGGCTGCGAAAACGGCGGGTTTTTTTCGCTGTTCACCGGTGGCGGACCGCAATGCCAGCCGATCAATGCGCAGATTCAGCAAATGCGCGACAATCTCGATCGCACGATGAGCGAGCTGGAGCGTCTGAAGAGCGGTAGCAATGACCGCGAAGGGCCGCGCCGCGCCTTGATCGCACAATTGGCGCAAAACAATTGTGGCCAGCAATATCAAGCGGCAGCCGCGGCGGCCGGGCCCGGCGGATTCCTCGACGCGCTGTTCGGCGGCACGATCGTAAATTCGGGCGGCGACGGCGCGCCCTTGGGCACCTATCGCACCGTTTGCGTACGCACGTGCGACGGATATTATTTCCCGATCTCGTACTCGGCAGTCCCTACCCGCTTTCCGGATGACCTGCGCGCCTGTCAGCGCGAATGTCCGGCGACCGAGACCGCGCTCTATACCTACCGTAATCCCGGCGAGGACATTAACCAGGCGGTGTCGCTCGGCGGGCAGCCCTACACCACGCTGCCGAACGCTTTTCATTATCGAAAGGAATATAGCGCCGCCTGCTCTTGCCGGCGGCCGGGCCAAAGCTGGGCCGACGCCCTGAAAAATTCAGACGATGCGACCACGCTTGAAAGCGGCGACATTGTCGTCACCGACCAGAACTCCAAAGCGCTCTCGCAACCGCCGGCGCCGAAACCGGCCGGCAAGCCATCAAAAGGCGGCGCCGCCAACTCCAACGCGAACCAAAACCCTGGCGCGGCGGCAACCGCGCCCGCCGCCACCGCGAACCCCGGCGCATCCGCGGCGGACTCCGCCGCGAACGGCGTGCGCAGCATCGGACCACCTTTCGTCGTCGGACATTAGCGCAGAGTATCCACCGAGCGGCCGGGCGGCGCCCGATGCGCATCTAGTGGTCCGATTCTAACATTCGCATCCCATTTCGGCAGGCTATCATGCGAATGTTAGGATCAGAGGACCACTAGCAAATATAAGTGCTAGTGGAGCTTTGAATTTGACATTCGCTTCACGCGGTCGCGGCTCGGTGGGCAGCGAATATCAAATCCGCTCCACTAGTCGGTGAGCGGCGCGTTAAGCGTTGGCGGCGGAGCTATTGGCGGCGCTCAGCCTTGCCAAGCCCATTTCAGCCTTTTTCGTCGCAGGCCCAGGCGCGGACGACACAATCGCGGCCGCCAAAGTCGTAGCAGCGCTTAAGCGACGCGTTCTCGGCCTTGCCGAGATGCTGGTTGAACGCCCAACCGTAGGAGCCGCATGGATGCTTGGCGTCAATCGCAAGCGCTGCACAGCCGCGCTTGATGTCGGCAACGACCTTGCAGGCTTGGCCCACGCATTTTTTCATGGCCACTGCGCGGGCCTCGGTCAGCTTGCGGTAATCGTACCCATAGCCGAATGCGCCGCAGGCGCCGACCGCAAATGACCCCGCCGCATGCGCGGCGCCGGTCGCCGTAGCGAAAATACATAAAGCCGCGACAACCGCGCAAAGGCGGTGCAACACAATCATCTCACCCTCCCCGGAGGACGTGCCGTCAGACGCTAATCGGGAAGGATTGCCAGTTGGTGAATCCGAATGTGCCGGGCGCTCTTTCCGACGCCGCCAGGGCTATGCGCCTTCCAGCTCCGCCTTCACGGCGTCGAGCGCCTCGGGCGTGTCGATGTCGGTCAGGGTGGCAGACCCGGACACCGGCACTTCGGCGACGGCCTCGCTGTAGCGGGCGATCAGTTGGCGCGCGCCGATGTCGCCTTGGACCGTCATCAGTTCGGGGAAAAACCGCCGCGACCAAACCACCGGATTACCGCGCTGGCCTTCGATTGTCGGCACCGCAATAAGGGCGCCCTTCTCGGGGGCCAAGCCTGCGATGAGACGATCCATAGTGGCGGAGTCGACCTGCGGCATGTCGCCGAGGCACACAATCACGCCATCGGCCTGCTCCGGCAGGGCGGCGATGCCGACCCCCAAGGAGCCACCGAGCCCATCGGCGAATTTTGGATTGTGAACGAACTCGACAGGCAGGCCGACAAGCGCCGCTTCGACGCGCTCGCCCTGGTGCCCGGTAACCACGAATACCGGCCGGGCCTTGGAGCCGAGGACGGCCTCGGCGGCGATGCGCACCAATGGGCGCCCGCGGATTTCCGCCAATAGCTTGTTCTGGCCGCCCATGCGGCTCGAGCGCCCGGCGGCAAGAACCAGACCGGCAATGTTGCGCGCCGGCTGCACCGGCTCCTCGCGCGGCTGCGGGCGGGTAACGATTTCCATGAGCAGGCCGCCGACACCCATCCCGGTTATGTCCTCGCGCGGCACTTGAAGTCCGGCAAGGAGCCGCATGAGAACCCAATCGAACCCGTTCTCCTTCGGGCTGCGCGCACAACCTGGCGCACCGAGGACCGGATGTCCGGCAGCAGACCCGATCAACAACAGGTTTCCCGGATCGACCGGCATTCCGAAATGCTCAATGCGCCCGCCGACGGCTTCCAGAGCCGCCGGGATGACGTCGCGCCGGTCGGCAATCGCCGAAGCCCCAAACACGATGACCAGCTCTGTGTCCTGCTTGAGGACTTCGGCAAGTGCGCGCGCCAGCGCCGCGCTGTCGTGGGGCACGCGCCGTTCGGCCACGATCACCGCACCGGCCGGCTCAAGGCGTTCGCCAGTGATCTTCAGCGTCTTGTCGACGACCTTAGGCGAAAGGCCGGGCAGCATTGTGGAAATAACCCCGACCTTGCGCACCCGATAGGGCGCAATGCGGACCAGCGGCTGCCGGGCCTCCGCGAGCGCACGATCCCGCGCCGCGGCCGCCACGGCGAACGGAATGATTTTAACGGTCGCGATCATCTCGCCGGGGACCACCGGCTTGAACGCCGGCAAAGTCGCTACCGTGATGGCTTCATCGACCCGATTGATCCGATCGACGGCCGCCTTGTCGACCACCAGGACGCCCGCCGTTTGCGAAAAAAGGTTGGCGCGCCCGGTGAAGGCGCGATCGACATGCGCGCCATCGCCCGCAACGGCGTCGGCGATCTCGGCCGCCGCCACGTCTTCTGTGACATCGCCAGGTTCGAGCCGGGCGACTACGACGTCTTTAATACCGGCCGCCTCGAGGGACGCGGCCTCGACGGGACCGATCAGGGTACCTTTTTTGAGCACCAGGCCGCCGCTGCGGATGGTATGGACCGACGTCGCCCCGACCGCCTGTTTGGGTTCGACCGCCCCGAATTTCATGACACGGCCTCGACCAAAAGCTGATCGG
>DATNNI010000424.1:0-3550 GCA_035601915.1 Xanthobacteraceae bacterium | reverse complement strand
GCCGGCGGTCTGGACCAGAAAACTGGCGTGGCCAACATAGGCAATGCGCCAGGTCGAGCCGAGGACGCGGGGCGGCGGACGATCACGGTAGGGCGAGGGTGCCCATTTCGGCCACTTCGCCCGTGTGCGCCCCCGCCCGGATAACCAGCGCAGCAAGTCGCCACGGCCCTTGGGCGGCACGCCGCGCTGGTCGAAGAAGCGTTCGCCGTCAAAGTGATCGCTGACCGGCCCGTTGTAATATCGAGACATTTCCCCTCGCAGCGCAGGCGCGGGCCCAGGCGAACGGGTTGACGGAAGCGACGCCCGCCCCTATTTTCCGGGCACTTTCGCAAGCGACCGAACGTTACCCCGGCGCCGACCGGCCCGAGAGGCCGGAGGTTCCACCCGACAGCGCGATGCGCCCTCGGGTGTCAATTGCCGTTGCCGGACTTGATGGAGAAAGACGACAAATGTTCGACAGTCTCTCCGAACGCCTAAATGCGGTGCTCGACCGGCTTACCCGGCGAGGCGCGCTATCGGAGGAGGACATCGACGCCGCGTTGCAAGAGGTCAGGCGCGCGCTGATCGAGGCTGACGTCGCGCTCGATGTCGCCCGCGCCTTCACCGACGAGGCGAAAAAGCACGCCGTCGGCGTGGCGGTGATCAAGTCGGTCACGCCCGGCCAAATGGTCGTGAAGATCGTGCACGACCAGTTGGTCGAGACTTTGGGCGCGCGGGCCCAGCCGGTCGATCTCAATGCGCCGCCCCCCGTCGTCATCATGATGGTCGGCCTGCAAGGGTCTGGCAAAACCACGACAACGGCGAAGCTCGCCAAGCGCCTTTCCGAAATCGCGAAGCGCAAAGTTCTGATGGCATCGCTCGACACGCGCCGTCCCGCGGCCATGGAGCAACTCGCCGTGCTCGGCCAACAAGTGACCGTCGACACGCTCCCGGTGATCGCCGGTCAGGCCCCGGCACAAATCGCGACCCGCGGCGTGCAAGCGGCGCGGCTCGGCGGCTACGACGTTGTGCTGCTCGACACTGCCGGCCGTCTCACGCTGGACGAAGCGATGATGGCTGAAGCCGCCGAAGTCCGCCGCATCGCCGCGCCGCACGAGGTCCTCCTCGTCGCCGACGCGCTGACCGGGCAGGACGCGGTAAATCTTGCGCGCAGCTTCGACGAGCGCGTCGGCCTTACCGGCATTGTGCTGACCCGCGTCGACGGCGACGGCCGTGGCGGCGCGGCATTGTCCATGCGCGCGGTCACCGGCAAGCCGATCAAGCTGATCGGCACCGGCGAAAAACTCGACGCACTCGAAGAGTTCGATCCGGCGCGCATCGCCGGGCGCATCCTCGGCATGGGCGACATTGTCGCGCTCGTTGAAAAAGCCGCTATCACCATCGATGCCGAGAAGGCCGCGCGCGTCGCCGAAAAGATGCGCAAAGGCGCGTTCGATCTCGCCGATCTGCGCGAACAGCTCACGCAGATGCAGAATATGGGCGGCATGAGCGGGCTGATGGCGATGCTGCCTGGCGTTGCCAAGATCAAAAATCAGCTTGCCGAGCGCAATCTCGACGAGACGATGCTCAAGCGGCAGATGGCGATCATCGATTCCATGACGCCGAGAGAACGGCGCAATCCCGATCTCCTCAAGGCAAGCCGCAAGCGGCGTATCGCCGCCGGCTCCGGCACCAAGCCGGAAGACATCAACCGGCTTCTGAAAATGCATCGCACCATGGCCGACGTGATGAAAGCCATGGGTGGCGCCAAGCGCGGACCGATGGCTGGGATCGCCAACATGCTTGGGCTTGGTGGCGTTGGCGGCGCCATGCCGAGCGCCGAGCAGATGGCGGCGCTGGCCAAAAAGATGCCTGGCGGATTGCCGGCGGGCGGGCCAGGCGGCGGCTTACCGGGCTTACCGCCGAATTTCCCCGGCCTGCCGAGTGGACTTCCCGGCGGACTGCCGGGTCTTGGGCCGAAGCTGCCCGGCGGGCTGCCGCCCGGATTTCCCGGGCTGGGAAAGAAAAAATGATATACGCGCAACCGCACGAGCGCTTTTCAACGGTGGTGGCTCTTGATCCGCGCGACACGCGCGCGTTCGCGCAGGCGGTCGGCGATACCAATCCGATCCATCATGACGCCGATCTCGCGGAAAACTCACGCTTCGGCCGTTTGCTCGCCAGCGGCCCGCAAACCACCGCGCATTTGCTGGCGCTGACCGCTTCGCACTTTTCTACGCGTGGCGCGATGCTCGGCCTGGAATTTTGGGTGCGGTTTCGCCGGCCTGTTTATGCCGACGAAAAAATCACGCTCGAATGGCTGGTGATATCCGTCAAACCGAATGCCCGCTTGAACGGCGAGGTCATCGACTTGCGCGGCCGTGTGCGCAAAGAAACCGGCGAAACCGCCGTCGGCGCCAAAGGCCGCATTCTTGTTACCGACAAATTCTAAAGCTTCACAGGAAAGGAACGAAAATGCCCGTAGTGATCCGCATGGCCCGCGCTGGAACTAAAAAGCGGCCGTTTTATCACATCGTCGTTGCCGACAGCCGCGCGCCGCGCGACGGCCGTTTCATCGAGCGCCTTGGTTATTTCAATCCGTTGTTGCCCAAGGACAAGCCGGAGCGGCTCCGCCTCGATCTCGACAAAGTCAAAGCCTGGATCGCCAAGGGCGCGCAGCCTTCCGACCGCGTGACACGTTTTCTCGACGCCGCCGGCATCCTGAAGCGGGAAAAGCGCAACAATCCGGAAAAGGCCGTGCCGCGCAAAGAGCGCAAAGCCAAGGAAGAGGCGGCGAAAGCCGCGCCCGCAGCAGCACCTGCCGCGGCGCCGGCCGCCGCACCTGCTGAGGCCGCTCCGCCCGCCGCCTAGTGGTCCGATTCTAACATTCGCATCCCGGGTCGGTTGGCTATCATGCGAATGCTAGAATCAAAGGACCACTAACAACTATAAATGCTAGTGGAGCTTTGGATTTGACATTTGCTTGACGAGGTTGCGGCCTAGCGGATAGCGAATGTCAAATCCGCTCCACTAGGAAAGCAGCGTGATGCCGGGCGGCAGCCCCATCTGTCTCGGCCAAATAGGCGCCGCCCACGGCACCAGCGGCGAGGTTCGGCTGCGTTCCTTCACCGCCGACCCTCAGGCGATTGCGGGCTATGGGCCGCTGGAAACCGAGGACGGGCGTGTTTTCACGATCGAATCGTTGCGGCCGGCCAAGGATCATTTCGTGGCGAGGCTTTCGGGCATTGCCGATCGCAACGCCGCCGAGCAATTGACTAACAAAAGGCTCTACGTCCCGCGCGAACGGTTGCCGCCACCAAACGATGCGGATGAGTTTTATCACGCCGATCTCGTCGGTCTTTCCGTCGTCGATCCGGCGGGCGAGGCTCTCGGCACCGTGGTCGCCGTTCACAACTTCGGCGCCGGTGATTTGATCGAAGTGCGGCTCGATGGCGTGAGCACCACCGAACTCGTGCCGTTCGACACCACGCATGTGCCTGCCGTCGACGTCGCCGCTGGGAAGATTGTTGTCGTTCCCACTCCTCTTTCAGAAAAGGGCTGAGGCTGACAT
>DATNNI010000423.1:0-6192 GCA_035601915.1 Xanthobacteraceae bacterium | reverse complement strand
GCCCTTCGGTAATCAATTCGCCCTCGCAGAACGGCAGCGGTTTGGTGCCTTTGTCGACCTTGATGCCGGGCAGCGCGCCCGACTTTTCGATCAGCTTGACCAAAGGCGTACCGTCCTTGGCGTTTTGCCGGATGGTCTCGTCGTAGAGGATGACGCCGGAAATGTTCTTCGACATCGGCTCGCCGGAGCGGAAAAGCATTTCCCGGTAGTCGCGCCGCGTGATTGGCGTGGATTCGACCCCGATGGCGTCGAAACGCTTCTTGATGGTGCTGGTCGACTCGTCGGCGGCGAGGAGGCCGCGGCCCGGCGCGACCATCGCTTCGGCAACCTTGTTCAGCTCAGCGAGATTCATTGCGCTCTCCTCGATATCTTAAGACGCGTACCGCCTGCGCCGATTATGCCTCGCGGGCAGCCGCGGCGGGAGTGGGAACTTTGCTTAGCACCGCGACACCGGGTAGCGTCTTGCCTTCCAGCCATTCCAAAAAGGCGCCGCCTGCGGTCGAGACGTAAGTAAAGCGCCCGGTGACGCCGGCAATGTTGAGTGCCGCCATGGTGTCGCCGCCGCCGGCGATACTGGCAAGCTTGCCTGCGGCGGTCAGTTCAGCGGCCGCTTCGGCGACTTCGACGGTGCCGTTGTCGAACGGCTCGACCTCGAACGCGCCGAACGGGCCGTTCCACACCAGCGTTCGCGTGCGCGCCAGCACCGAGATCACGTGCTCGATAGTCCGCGGGCCGATGTCGAGAATCATGTCCGACGCACCGACCTCGTCGACCGGCACCACGCGTGACGGGACATGCGCCGCGAGCTTCGCCGCCACGACGGCGTCGACCGGCAATACAATCTCGCGCTTGAGCGCTTTTGCCTTGGCCAGGATCTCGCGCGCCGTCGGAATGAGATCGCTCTCGCATAGCGACTTGCCGACGGATTTGCCAAGCGCGGCCAGGAACGTGTTGGCCATGCCGCCACCGATGATCAGCGTGTCGACGATGTTGAGAAGGTTGCCGAGCAGATCGAGCTTGGTCGACACTTTGGCGCCGCCGACGATGGCCGCAAGCGGCCGTTCCGGCGTCTGCAACGCACGCGTCAGCGCCTCCAGTTCCTCTTGCATGGCGCGGCCGGCATAGGCCGGCAGCAAACGCGCGATAGCCTCGACGGAGGCGTGCGCGCGGTGCGCGACCGAGAAGGCGTCGTCGACATAAACATCCCCGAGCTTGGCCAGCTTCGCGGCAAACGCGGCGTCGTTATTTTCTTCGCCGGCGTGAAAGCGGGTATTTTCCAAGCACAGGATTTCGCCGGGCTTCATGGCGGCAACGGCCTGTTCCGCGACCTCGCCGACGCAGCCGTCGGCAAATCCGATCGGCCGGTGGATAATGCGCGCCACCGCGGCAACGACGGGCTTGAGCGACTCGCGCGGATCGCGGCCCTTGGGCCGGCCGTAATGCGAAAGAATGATCACCTTGCCGCCGCGGTCGGCGATTTCGGTGATGGTCGGCGCGTTCCTCTCGATGCGCGAAACGTCGGCGACTTCGCCATTGTGCATCGGCACGTTGAAATCGACGCGCACCAGCACGCGCTTGCCCTTTACGTCGGCGTCGTCGAGGCTGCGGAACGACATGACGAAGAAGCTTAGCTCAGCTTGCCCATCGCGACCGCAGTATCGACCATGCGGTTGGAGAAGCCCCACTCATTGTCGTACCACGCCAACACCCGCACCAGCGTGCCGTCCATGACCTTGGTCTGGTCCATGTGGAAGATCGCGGAATGCGGGTCGTGGTTAAAGTCGGAAGAGACGTTGGGCGCGTCGGTGTAGCCGAGGATTCCCTTGAGCTGCTGCTCGGCGGCGCGTTTGATCGCGGCGTTGATCTCTTCCTTCGAGGTCGCCCGCTTGGCGACGAACTTAAAATCGATCACCGAAACGTTCGGTGTCGGCACGCGGATGGCGGTGCCGTCGAGCCGTCCGGCCAGCTCCGGCAACACCAGGCCGACGGCTTTGGCCGCGCCGGTCGAGGTCGGGATCATGTTGAGCGCCGCCGCGCGCGACCGGTAGAGGTCGTTGTGCACCTGATCGAGCGAAGGCTGGTCGTTGGTGTAGGAATGCACGGTCGTCATAAAGCCTTTGTCGATGCCGACGGCGTCGTGCAGGACCTTGACCACCGGAGCGAGGCAATTGGTGGTGCATGAGCCATTGGAGACGACGGTGTGCGCCTTGTTGAGCTTATCGTGATTGACGCCGTAGACGACCGTAAGGTCGGCGCCTTCAGCCGGCGCCGAGATCAATACGCGCTTGGCGCCGGCGGTAAGATGCGCGGTCGCTTTGTCCTTGGCGGTGAAAATGCCGGTGCATTCGAGCGCGATATCGACGCCGAGCTCCTTCCACGGCAATTGCGCCGGGTCCCTGACCGCGGTCACCTTGATGGCGCCGTTGCCGCAATTGATGCTGTCACCTTTGACCGTGACCTCGCCGGGAAAGCGGCCGTGGACCGAATCGTAGCGCAGCAGATGCGCGTTGGTTTCCACCGGCGCGAGGTCGTTGATCGCCAGAACGTCGAAATCCTTACGCCCGGCTTCAACGGCGGCCCGCAAAATGTTGCGGCCGATGCGGCCGAAGCCGTTGATGGCTACGCGGACGGACATTTGTCGCTCCCCAACTGCGCCTTGCGCTTAAGTTTTGCGTTAAACATCAGCATTTTCGCAAAGTCTATTTAACGGCATTGGTCGCCGGCACAAGCCTGATCGCTCATTCCGATGAACAAATGTTTATCCAAAAGGGGTTGTTGAGGAACCTTTTTCTTTAAAGCGATTTACTCACGCATCAACTCTTGCTCGAAGCTAAGGCGAGGCGTACGATTTCACCTAGCGAATGTTCGAACACTCGCTCGAATTTGGGAGATCTCTGGCATGTCGAGCACGAAGCAAGCTTCGAAAATAAAGAGGCGGACAAAGGCTGTGCCCGTTATGGGAGCGGCCGGACTGTTCTCGCTCGCCGGCGGCGTAGGCGTCGCGGCGGCCGCTACCGGCGGCCCGGCGGCGGATCTGCCGCTGCAGAAGGTCACGCCGAGCCACGAAATCATACTCGGTGAAGAAGAGCTTTCCGACGTCAGCCTGGCGACGTTCTATGTCATCGACAAGGAAAACGCTGCAGCAGTGAAATCAGGCATTCGCGTCGCCCGAGGTTGCGGCGGCTGCGGCGGTTGCGGCGGCCGCGGCTGTGGCTGCCGTGGTTGCGGCGGCCGCTGCGCCGGCGGATGCGGTGGTGGCTGCCGATGCGGCGGGTGGTGGGGTTGTGCTGGCGGCTGTGGCGGTTGCGGTTGCTGGTGCATCTCGACCGGAGGATGCCGCGTCTGCTAAGGCGCGCCTGCGAGCTTTGATTAAAGTGTGGCGACTTGGGCCGGGGCACATCGCGTGCGCCCGGCCTGGTTGGTTTTACCGTCCCTCGTGACGGTGGGCCGCGGGCGCTTGGCTGCCGGACAGGTGGTCAATCGGCATGAGGGCCGCTAAAATTCCGGAAGATTTTTTCTAAGCCGCGAACAAAGCGAGCAAGGGCCTCGCTGACTTCGGGCAAATGCGGCGAAGGTCGCGCACAGGCATCATGCACGGCGATCACGGCAAGACTTCCTCGTCCCTCAATAACAAAGACGTCCCGCGCTTCGCGCCGAATTTCACGGTGTATGTGCTGCCGCCCGACGCGGTGTGCCTTTTCTCGGAGGACCGGAAATTTTTTCTCTATGGCGAGCTTTACTGCAAGCTCGCCGCCGCGATTGGCGCCGGTAACAAGACCGTTGCCAAGCTCGTGCGCGAGCTCGAGCGGGAATTTCCGCCGGACAAGATCCGCGAAGCGTTGCAGCGGCTGTTTGACCGCCGCTACATCTTGCGCCATTCGCGCACCGCCGGGGATATCACCACCGCCTACTGGGTGAGCCTGGGGCTATCGCCGGAAACGGCGGAAAAAAACCTGCAAAACTGCCGCGTGCGCGTCGAATCGATCGCAGTGCAGGGCGGTAAAGAATTTGCCGCGGCGTTGCGGAAGTTGGGCGTTCGCGTCGTCGACCGCGGCGCCAACCTGACCGTGACGCTGGTCGGCGATTATCTCGACGGCCACCTCGCCGACCTGAACCGGCGGCGGCTCACCGACCATACGCGCTGGCTCCTTGCGCAGCCCTCCGGCATTTTCCCGCTGGTCGGCCCGATCATCACGCCGGGAAAGAGCGCATGCTGGACGTGCCTCGCCGACCGCATGCGGCGCAACCGCGAGGTCAAGGCGCTGATCGACCGCAAAGGCGCGCGCTGCGTCGCCGTCTCGCCGCTCGCTCGGCAGCCGTTTGGACAGACCGGCATTCAGCTTGCGGCGCTCGAAATCGCCAAAGCGATCGCCACCGATTTTCGCACTGATTTGGGCGACCACATTATCAGTCTCGATTTGCTCGGCTCGAGTGTGGTGAAGCATTATGTCGCGCAGCGTCCGCAATGTCCGAGCTGCGGCCGCAAGAAACTGCGCGACCCGCGCCGTCCGGCGGTGCCGTTGACGCTTTCCGCCGGCAACAAGCTGGTGATGACGAGCGGCGGCTATCGCAGCGTCTCGTCGCGGGCCACCGTCGCGCGATTCCGCAAGCACGTCAGCCCGCTCACCGGCGTTGTTTCGCGGCTCGAGCGGATCGAAGCCGATCTGCCCATGAACACTAACTTTTACGCCCAGCACAATTTCTCGGCGCCGGCGTTCAGCATCGCTGAATTGCGGGCGGGACTAAGCGGCGGCAGCTTCGGCAAGGGCAGCACCGCCGAGCAGGGCGAGGCGAGCGCGCTGATGGAGGCGATCGAGCGCTATTCCGGCATTTTTCAGGGCGACGAAATACGGAGGACGCGGCGGTTTGCCGATTTTTCTTCCGGCGAAGCCGTCGCGCCCAATCAGATTCTCTTGTTCAGCGATGCGCAATATCGCCAGGGCCAGATGCCGGCGGCCGCCCACGATCACACGCCGCCGACGCCGGCGCCGTTCGATCCATCGGCCGAGATCGAATGGTCGCCGGTCTGGTCGCTGCGCGACGGGCGTTTCAAATATCTTCCCACCAGCCTGCTGTATTTTTTCTACCGAGGCCCGGGCCAGATCAACGCCGATTCCAACGGCTGCGCCGCCGGCAACACGCTCGAGGAAGCCATCGTCCAGGGCTTTCTCGAGCTGATCGAGCGTGATGCCTACGCGATCTGGTGGTACAACCGGTCGCAGCGCGAGGAAGTCGATCTCGCGCAATTCGACGATTCGTACATCCACAATCTGCGCCAGCAGCTCGCCGAAACCGGACGCCGGCTTTGGGTGCTCGACGTCACCACCGATCTCGGCATTCCCACCTTCGTCGCCATGGCCCATTGGCTCAAGGACGGAAAGGAAAACATCGAGTTTGGCTCGGGCGCTCATTTCGACCCGCAAATCGCCATGCTGCGCGCGCTGACCGAGCTCAATCAATTCTTGTCCATCGGACTCATGGGCGGCGGCAGCGGCGATAAGTCGAGCCTCGATGGTGTAACGCCGCTGCGGCTTGAGGATCATCCGTATTTGCTGCCCGGCAAAAAGCCGGCGAGCGGCGCCAGCGCGGCCGCGAAGTTCGGCAATCTCGGCAGCCGCGAGCAAGTCGATGCCTGCGTGCGGTTCACCACGGAGGCCGGTCTCGATTTCATGGTGCTCGATCAAACCCGCCCCGACATCGGCGTCCCGATCGTCCGGGTGATTGCGCCCGGACTGCGCCATTTCTATCAGCGCTTCGCGCCCGGCCGGCTTTATGACGTGCCGGTGAAGCTCGGATTGCGCGACCGTCCGATTGCGGAAAGCGACCTTAATCCCATTCACCCGCATAGCTGACGAGGGCGACGGCGGCGTGCGCGCTCCCAAAAAGAGGCGAGGGCGGCGGGCCGGAACAGCAAACCTTTATGTGCGGCTTGCCGCGCACGTCACGCTTGACGTGCGGGACGGCGTGCAAATCTTTGCGGCCTTCCACGGCTATTCGATCGGGCTCGGCACATTCGACGCGCCCGTCGCATCGCGGGTGCCTGCGCTCCGCGCCGGCTTGCCGCTGACCGCGCTCGCTCGCGGCCGGCGCTCCGATCAAGGCATCGACGCATTGGTTCGGCGCTTGGCGCGACGCAACCTCGTTGAGTATTGGCTGCAGGGCGCGGACGGTGCGGACCTCCTCGCCGTCGAG
>DATNNI010000422.1:0-5181 GCA_035601915.1 Xanthobacteraceae bacterium | reverse complement strand
GTGATCTGTTTGAAAAGCTGATGCACGACGAAGAGGAGCATATCGACTTCCTCGAAACGCAGCTCGATCTCGTCGCCAAGCTGGGAGCGGAATTGTACGCCCAGCATCACATCGGCAAACTCGACGATGACGACCACGATTGAGCGGTCGCGCCCTACCCTTCAGCGAAGAACGAAGCCGAGCAGGCGATCGCGCGTGCCGGCGCCGTCGCAATCGGAGCGGCCCGACGTGAAGCGCACATAGCGCTGCGACAGACAGCTGTAGATCGCCATCGTCCCCGGCCGCTCGGAACGAAATACATAGCCGGCGACTCGACGCCGTTCGCTCCCTTCCGCGGTGCAGTTACCCACTTCGGCGAGAAAACCGCCCCAACGCTGGGAGAAGCATTCGTCGAGTTTGACGCTGGGAAGCGGCGGCGGCGCTGTCATCACGTAACCCAGCGAAAGATCGTAGGTGAACGAGACACCCGCAAAAATCGGCGGACCCGTGGTCGCCCAGGTGAGGCCTTCCTCGTTTTTCCATCGCGAGAGAGCGACGCGCACCTGGGGACGTCGCGGCGCGCTTGAAAGTTCGATCCGCGCCTCGTGCATCACGAGGTATCGCTGCGTGAAGTCGGCTCCGGGCGGAATGTAGGTGTAGGCCAGAAGGAAACGCGGGCCGATATCGTTGAACCCGTGTTCGCCGATCATGCTCGGATAAGCATAGAGATCGGTCGGAGCCGGCCGTTTCCAGTCGTTGTCGTCGTACAGAATGACCGGCTCGGCAAGCGTGGCAAAATGAACCTTGTCGGTTGAGATGGATAATCGCAGCGCCGACGCGGCTGTCATAACCAGCATACCATTGGCGTTCGTCCAGTAAGCGGCGCTCATGCCGATCGACCCGTCGAGCGGCGCCGCGCTGCCGCCAAGGGCCGGCGAATCCCAGCCACTGCCGCTCCATTTCATCCACTTTCCCGGAAGGGGGTCGCTGCTTTTCGCCCTGGCGACGAAATTTTTCCAATCGCTCAGTCGCTGACAATACGCGTACCAAAATCCATCATGGCCGTCCGCGGCCGTGCAATCGCCTTCGCCGCTCTCCCGTCCAGGCGCCGGCCCTTCCTTGGCGGTGATGACTTGACCGAGCATGTCCCACGACAGCCCCTCGTCCGCGGACCGCGCTAGCGACATCGACTTATAGGTTTCGCCATGGCGATAGTCGCAATGCGCTTCGTTGTGAATGAGGCCATATAGTTCTCCCGCACCTCGCAGCACGGTTGTCAGCCAGTTGCCGCATTCCGCAGGGGTGCCCGACGGTCCCGGCGTCATGACCGCCTTCGAGCGCCCGCCTAAATCGAACGGCGTGGCGCCGTCGATTGCCACGGTTGTGCCGTTGGCGGCGAAGGCGCGAAAATGTCCGTCCGGAAGCTCGATGAGGCTTACCGGCGCATCGGGTTCGTGCCGCGACGGCCCTCGCACCACGTGCGGATATTCAACGCGCACATCAATGCAGGCGTCGCAAATGTCGTTACCGAGAGCGACCGTGCCGACCCCGGTCAATGGCAAGAACAGAACGGCTGCGGCAAGCGTTCGGTAGCTGCCGAAAATGCGCGCTGATGCCGCGACGGGCTTCAATGATCCTCACGCCGCTTCGCGGTAGACCGGCTGCTCTTCGAACGCAGGCGCTTCACGCGAAGCCGGGAGGAAGTTGCGGTAGTTGAGGCCCCACAGCATCCCGGTAAACAGCCACAGGAACCGCCACCGTTCTGCCTGATGCAGCATCGCGCACGAAACGACGGAGAGCCAGCAGAACAGAATAAGCAGGAACAACTCGTCACCCGAACGCTTCCAATTGTACCAAGCCTGCTGCACCGAAAGAACCATGAGGAGCGTCCAGGCAAAACCGGCAAGCCAGCCGTAATTAAGGAACGAACTGATCCAGATATTGTGAATCGGCTCAGGAAAAATCTTATCGATTTCAAACAGACCGAGCCCCAGCGGGTGATCCAATATCAGCGGAACCGACAAAAGGTATCGGTTGTAACGGCCGAAATAACCAAGGTCATATTCTTCGGCGATCTTGAAGCGGCCAGTGAGCATTTCCGCGAATGTTTCGTTCGTCAGGTACAAGAAAAGACACGGCACCGACAGCACCAGCACGACAACGAACGCCACGAGCGAAGCTTTGAACAGATTGCGACGATTGAAGTAGAAAAAGCTCGCGCCGCCGAACAGCATCGCCGAGACAATCGCAGCCCGCGAAAACGACAGCAACAGTGCGATCGAGAGAAGCGCCAGCGCGCCGGCATACCAATAGCGGCTGCGCTTTTGCGCGATCATGTACAGCGATCCGAGAATGCCGGGAATGAGGAAGACGCCGAACATGTCGGGATCGTCGAGGAAACCGGTCGGCCGGCCGGCCCAGGTCAATGACGGATTTTGGCTGACAAACCCGTAGACGCCGACAGTCGCGGCGACGACGTTCGCGAACACGTAGACTTTGACGAACCGTTCGAGATCAGCCCTGCCCCACCCGTTGCTGACCAGAGAACTGGTGATGCCGATCAACACCACCGAGGTCAAAGCGATAAACTGGAAGACCACTAACGGGTTGTCGATCAAGGAAACGGACGACACAAACACCGAGAAGAGCCACGTCCCAACCAGAAGGAAAAAGATGAGATTGCGTATGTTGAGGCGCTGTTCGGAAAACACCGTAAGCACTAGCGCGCAGAGAAAGATTCCATCGACCGGCGATGGCCTCGACCATGTGTAGTTGATGGCCATGACGCCAAGGAGAAACACGGCATTGCGCAATCGCCCACCAGCAGCAAAAAAGCCGGCGTTGCGGCGCGAGACCACGCCCGGGGAGCCGGCAGGTCGAGCGGCCGGCGGAAGGCGCTGCGATTCCGGCGAATAACGCATTACTCAACTCAGGCCGCAATCGCGGGACGCGAAAAAATCGCAAGTGCTGGTGACAAACGCGGCTTCGCCGGCGACCTTTCGATCGCCGGCGAATTCAGTCTGCCTTTTGGGTGCTAACGTTCTCTTAAGTGCTAGCCACGCGCTGGTAACGGAGCTGGCGGCGGCGGGCCGGCAAACGATGGCGCGTTGAACATCCAGCGGAAGCCGATCATCACATCCTGCGAGCTCAAACCATGCCACCTGTAGCTGTCAGGATTGCAGCCGCCGGTGCAATTGATCGGCCCTTCCACGTTGCCCATGTTGAGGTAGCGATAGGCGAGTTCGAGCTTGAGGTTCTCGCTGACCGCGTAGCTCAAGCCGGCATGAATGGCCCAGGCCAAGTTCCACTGAGTAACCGTCGGACCGACGCCCGAGCCGCCGGTCGGAATGCCGACGTCTGAGAAGCCGGACATTTGATTGCCAGCGGTGCCGACGCCGGCGCCGACGAAAGGCGTCACGCCGTACCAGGTCCCGATGTCGATGTAAGCGTTGGCAAGGAAGACCAGCGAACTGATGTAACCGTTATAGACGTCGAGACATTGGGCGAACGGATTCGGACACGCGGTCGTGTATCCGCCCCAGAAGTTGAAGGCATTCTTGGTGCGATACTCACCGGTTACGTCCAAGCGCAACCAGTTGTTGACCTCATAGCCGATGCCGGCATTGAGAAAGGCCTGATCGCCTATCCCGACCGACTGGATCGTGAAGTCGCTGGGGTTGTTGTTCGGATTGGGCAAATAGTCGACCCCATTGGCGTGGACCGCGCCGACGCCGATGTCGCCGCGGAGATACCAGCTCGAAACGGGTGCGACGGGCGCCGGGAGCACCGGCACAGGCATATCGGCAGCAAACGCGCTCACGAACGGCACCGCTGCTGCGAAAACGGCCGTTACTATCACTTTAAGCATATTACGTCCTCGTTAGCTGCAGCAGCGAGCGCGGTTCGGACAACGAAACGCGTGCCGCTGTTAAGGCTAACGAAGGATTTCAGATAACGCTTAAAGGACACTTAATCGGCGCGGCGCGCCCGGTTTTTTTTGATCCGAGCCAGAGGAATTTCGAAGCTAACGATCCATTAAGGTTAATGCTTAATGATGATCGCCGCCTTCGCTGTTGAAAAGGAATGAAGGGGCGGCTGATGCGTCGGGTCGTTTATGCACTGATTCTCTTCGGTCTCGCCTCACCGGCGGCGGCCGCCGATGTTGGTTACGATTTCCTGCGTGGATCCGACACGGTCGGGCCCGGGACATACTCGCGCTGGAGCGGCTTCTATGTCGGCGGCCAGGTCGGCTACGGTTGGGCCACCACCGATTTCAGCGGATCGACGGCGTCGATCATCGCTTACGTGCTCCGGGAAACAGATCTGCAAAATAGCATCGCTCCGTCACAGTGGCCGATTCTCGGCACCAGCACCATTGGTGCGCCGCAATTCGGCGGTTTCATCGGTTACAACACCCAGTTTGAAGACTTGGTCTTTGGCGTCGAAGCCAATATGGAGCGCGCCGCTTTCAAACTCGTGTCGCCCAACAATCCCATCAGCCGCTCGACTGCCGCCGATAGCACGGGCAACGCCTATACCGTCAATATGACCGGTGCCGGCGAGGTCGACACGATGGGCTTTATGACATTCAAGGCGCGAGCCGGTTATGTCGCCGGCAATTTCATGCCTTATGGATTTGCCGGGTTCGCCCTTGGCCTGGCAAACACGTCCGTCAGCGCCACAATTTCCGGAACCGAGTACACTTCGGGCACCATCGGCACCTGCACGGCGATCGCCGTTTGCATCCCCTACCTCTATTCGGGCAGTTCTGTGCACAATGACGATGTCCTTTATGGATATACGGTGGGCGGTGGTGTGGACGTAGCGCTCACGCCGAACGTCTTCGCGCGCGTCGAATTGGTACTCGATCAGTTCCTTATGCCGCACAGTACGACGCTGACGGCGACCATGGCGCGGGTCGGCGCGGGATACAGATTCTGAACCAAGCCAATCGCCGTCCTAGGATAAGCGTAGACGGCGCGGGCCGCGGAGCGGCTTTGCGCCGTCAAACGTTTGTTGGTGGTCTTTGACGATCTGACTTGACGCGATCCGCTGGTTTCCCTATTTGCGGCGTCGGGATACCCCTCCCCAACGAGGGGCGCCTATCTGGAAGGATAGATCCATGACGCCGATGCCGAGCGTGCGGCCACCAGTGCCGCATTTTTCGTCCGGGCCCTGCGCCAAGCGGCCGGGGTGGAGTCT
>DATNNI010000421.1:0-2514 GCA_035601915.1 Xanthobacteraceae bacterium | reverse complement strand
TCGAGGCCTGCCGCGAGACGAACTGCCCGGTGCTCGCTTCGGCGACGCTGCTCGAACGGCTGTCCCGGCTGCCGCCCGGCGTCACGGCGCGCGCGCTCGGGCCGCTCCTCATGCGAGGCAAGGAACGCGCGGTCAAGCTTTGCGCATTGGAAAAACGTGGGTCGCGAGCGCGGACGCGGCCGTCGACGCTGCCGCTGGCGGCATGGGTTACCGGTTGGCCTAGGTCCGGAAAGTGAGGCGCTTCACCACGGCCGCGCTCGGCGAGCGCGCTACAGTTTCGCGGACGCGCGGACTTTTGCCGCTCTCGCTTTGACGGGTTTTACCACTTCGGCCTTCAGCGGATGCCTCGCCAACGCTTTCGTCAGGCGCCCGCGTAGCGCGGCATCCTCGTGAGCTTCGTGGGCCGGATCGGTGGCGGCGTCGCGCATGCGCCGCAGCAGGTCGTAATCGTGTTCGTCGCGATAGGGCTTGAGATCGAGGTCGTCGGGCACCTTCTCGAGCCGCTCGTCGCCAACCGTCTTCACGTATTGCTGCATGAAGCGATCATAGGCCCGCCAGGAGATTCCGTCGGCTCGGACCGCCGCTTCCTCAGCGCGGGTCGCGATCTGATGCGCGTGTTGATAGTGCAGTTTGAGCTGGTCGATCAGCGTCTTCTCGACCTCCTCGTGCAGCAGGAGATATCGATCGACGGCAATTTCGCGTCCGCGAAACTGAAAAGTCGGCGGGAGATGGCGGTCGATGTAAATGCGCTTGCCGTCGAGCGAATAGCCGGCGAGGTAGGGAATATCGTGATCACGGTCGATCACGCCGACGCGCTTCTCGATCGCGTCGAGCGCGCGGTCCAGCATCAGGCTCGAGACATAAGTGTCGGGAACGCGCAGGCGCTTGTGCGCGCCGATCGGGTGGCAGCAATTCTCGGGCATGCACCGCTCCCCAGCGAAAAACGCCGCCTCGCACGTAGTCGGCGAAGCGGCGGCGGCGGCCTCCGGCGAAGTCGGTGGACTACGACTTCGGCTTTTCGCCCTTGGCGGCGACGTCGCCGCCTGCGGTCGCGTCGGCCTCGCACATGTAAGCGCCCTGTTTCGTCGTGCCGTAGCTCTTGTGACCGGCGTAGTGGTACTTGTGCGACTTCAAGTTCACCCAGACGACGGTATCGGTCGGGCAGCGGCCCTTCGCTTCGGCCTCGGTGGTGAACTGGCCGGCGCCGGTCGGCGCCGCGGCGGTCTTCATCGGCTTGGGCGCCGGTTTCATCGGCGCCGCGGCCGGCGCGGGGGCCGGAGCAGGCGCCGGAGCGGGAGCGGCGGCCGGGGCAGGAGCGGCGGGCGCTCCGGGCGTCGCGGCGGCTTCCTTCTGAGCCTTACAGGTCTTCAGGAAATCCTGCCAGGTCTGGCCGTTGGTCGTGCCGGCGGCCTTGGCGGCCTTCCAGTCGGCGCCGCACTGTTTCATCACGCTCGGGGCGGCGTCCGCCGCATTCATACTGGCAAAGCTGAGCAGCCCGGCGACGAGAAGAGCCGACAAACCGGCCCCCATGGAAACCTTCATCATGGCAAGTCCCTTCAATTTCACGCTCTGGCCGCTGCGGCTCGCGCCGAGCGCCGGAGGCCCTCCCCCATCGCCGCGATGCGTCGCGACAAGCTTCATCAATAGCCTTACGCTGCTGAATTCGGAATAAATATTTTCTTGAATTTCTTGAATTTCGTCGAAAACTGATGCCGTCGCTGCTCGTGGTCGACGACGTCTTGGGTGGTCACCCAATTGAGCTGCACCGCGCGGCGCGGGCCGGAAAACGGCTTGTGCCCGTGCCAGGATTTATCCGAGCGTTTGAACGCCAGCAGCGTGCCGCCGTACGGCGGCACCTCGGCCGCGTAATCCTCGAGATCGTGCGCCGAGCGCAGCAGCCGCAGCCGGCCAGCGTCCTCCCGCCACCGCTCGTTCATGTATAGCAGCACGGTGATGATCTTGGTGACCGAATCGGTATGGATCGCGCCGTCTTTCTCCCGCACGAAGCCGCGCACGGTGTACATTGTCGGTCGGCCCGAGAGGTCGATGTCGAATTTGCGCTCGATCGCGGCCTGGAATTTCGGACCGCGCAATTCTTCGATCAGCGACTGGAAATGTCCATGGATCGAGAGTTCGGCCGGAGGATGCGAGCCGGGGCCGGGCACCTCGGGATAATCGGCGATAATTTCGGCGAAGCGGTCGCTCTTCAAAAAATCCGGGACGACGACATATTCGAACGGATCGCGTTCGAGCGGGGTCCGCTCCAACGCGGCAATATCGCAATAGCTCATCGACCGCTCCAGGCGGCGCCCGCCTCGCGCGGCGCCCAGCGTCCCGCTATAGCAGAGGCGCGCGGCCTCGCCAAATTCATCGCCGGGCCATTCCGCGCCGGCGGAGCTGACGCTTCAGGCGTCGACGCCCCATGTCGCGTCGCGCGCGGAGGCCCGATCGCGTAATAGTCTGACTATTCCGTTAAGGTCTGACGATTCTTTGTCCGCGTCGTTAACGGGCCGT
>DATNNI010000420.1:0-12036 GCA_035601915.1 Xanthobacteraceae bacterium | reverse complement strand
CGTGAGATTTTTGGAACGTCGGCGGTCAGCGCCATGTTCCATCCGTCGGCCAGCGAGTCGATCATCCCCTTGAAGCCGGCCACTCCGCCCTTGGCCTGGAATCGCTTCCCATGATCGCCGGAGCCGCGAACAGTGCCAATGCCGAGCCGCTCGGCGGCGATCGCGTTGATCTCGCCGTCCGTGTGGCGTGAGATCAGGACTTTGAACCGGTAATGCCGTCGCAGGAACGGCATAAGAAAGTGCTGGCCGTGCCACATCCCGATGATTAGCGGCTGATCCGTGTCGTACATGCGATAGGGGTCGGCGGGCTCCATTACAAAGCGGCTCGTCTTCCAGACAAGACGCAAATACTCCGCGGCCAACACGCCGACCGTCCTTCGCGCCCAAGCTTTTCTCTTTAACAGTCGCCGCACAGCCACCATCGATACACGTTACTAGGTTGAAACCCCGTCAGCCCCGCTGCCGCGGCTTTTGCGAGCGGTGCGCTATTCGGCGAATCTCGTCAAATGATGTAATCATTTTCGTTGGTAAATCGGACTTTGGTGCGCGTTTGAGAGCGGAACCGGATGACAATTGCGCAGTTGGAGGCAACCCGGATATCGGTTGGCGCACGCCCGTGCAAGTGAGCAGGAGATGGAAGCGCGGACGGATCTGCTCGGCGCGGCATAATGACGATGGCATGCTTCGTCGCCGCCGGAGGGTCCTTATCGCTGTTCAATCTAACAGCTTCCCGCTCCAGCGACCGCGACGGCCGGATGCCCCGCGGAGCGGACCACAGGAGCCCTTATGATCATTGCCATCGACGGTCCGGCCGCTTCGGGCAAGGGCACGATCGCCAAACAGATTGCGGCGGTCTACGGGTTGCATCACCTCGATACCGGGCTCATCTACCGCGCCGTGGCTAAGGCTGTGTTGGATCGCGGTCACTCACCGGACAATATCGAGGAGGCGACGGCGGCGGCGGTAGCGCTCGACCCGGTCAAATTCGATGAACAGGCGCTCAAGGCGCAGACGATTACGGAAGCGGCTTCGGTGGTAGCGGCGATGCCCGAGGTACGTCAGGCTTTGATGAATTACCAGCGGCAATTTGCGACCAAACCGCCGGGTTCCGTGCTTGACGGTCGCGATATCGGCACGGTCATCGCCCCTGGCGCCGACGTCAAATTGTTTGTCACTGCCAGTCCGGAAGTGCGGGCCGCCCGCCGTGCTCATGAGCTTCAAGCGCGGGGCGAAAGGGCCAGCAAGGACGAGGTCTTGGCCGATTTACTGCGCCGTGACGAGCGCGATTCGAGGCGGACTGCTGCACCGCTAAAACTGGCTCCCGATGCACACTTGCTCGATACCACGCATTTGGATATAGACGCCGCATTCCGGGCCGCTATCGAAATCATCGAAGCCGTCCGAACGGGCCGAAAGCGCCGCTGACCGCGCCTTCGTCATTGGAGGAATGCCCGTTCAGGCTCCGAGTGTGCGGCGCGGTTTGAATTTTGTCCCGACCGTCTGGCATGGCCCCAACCGCCGGCTCAACCGGCGGCTGCCACGCGTTCGGGGGTAATCTCATTTTAGAGGGCTAGGAGAACTTATGGCTCAGGTTTCCACCGCCGCGCCGTCGCGCGAAGACTTCGCCAGCATGATCGAGGAATCGTTCGGCAACGGTAGTTTGCAGGAAGGATCCGTTGTTAAGGGAACGGTCGTGGGCATTGAAAAGGACGTGGCCGTCATCGATGTCGGACTGAAAACCGAAGGCCGCGTCGCCTTGCGCGAGTTCACCGGTCCGGGCCGCGGCTCCGAAATCAAAGTCGGCGAGACGGTGGAGGTCTATCTTGAACGCATCGAGAATGCGCTCGGCGAGGCTGTGCTGTCGCGCGACAAAGCGCGCCGCGAAGAAAGCTGGGGCAAACTGGAAAAGGCCTTTCAGAACAATGAAAAGGTCACGGGAGTTATTTTCAATCAGGTGAAGGGCGGGTTCACCGTCGACCTCGATGGCGCAGTGGCTTTCCTGCCGCGCTCGCAGGTTGACATCCGTCCCATTCGCGACGTCTCACCGCTGATGAATCAGCAGCAGCCGTTCCAAATCCTCAAGATGGATCGCCGGCGCGGCAACATCGTCGTGTCGCGCCGTACCGTTTTGGAGGAAACCCGCGCCGAGCAGCGCCACGAGCTGGTGCAAAATCTCGAAGAGGGCCAGGTCATCGACGGGGCGGTCAAGAACATCACCGATTACGGCGCGTTCGTCGATCTGGGCGGCATTGACGGCCTCCTGCACGTCACCGACATCGCTTGGCGGCGGGTCAATCATCCGTCCGAGGTCCTCAACATCGGCCAGCAGGTCAAGGTCAAGATCATCAAGATCAATCACGAGACTCATCGCATCTCGCTGGGGATGAAGCAGCTTCTTGAAGATCCCTGGCATGGCATCGAGGCCAAGTATCCGGTCGGCGCTCGCTTCAAAGGCCGTGTGACCAATATCACCGACTATGGCGCGTTCGTTGAACTTGAGCCGGGCATCGAAGGGTTGATCCACGTTTCCGAAATGTCGTGGACCAAGAAGAATGTGCACCCCGGCAAGATCGTGTCGACTTCTCAGGAGGTCGAGGTGCAGGTCCTCGAAGTCGATCCGGTCAAGCGCCGCATCTCGCTCGGTCTGAAGCAAACCATGCGAAATCCCTGGGAGGTATTCGTTGAAAAATATCCTGCCGGGTCCTTGGTCGAGGGTGAGGTCAAGAACAAAACCGAATTCGGTTTGTTTCTCGGCCTCGACGGCGATGTCGACGGCATGGTGCACCTGTCCGATCTCGATTGGAAACGCCCCGGCGAGCAAGTCATCGAAGAATACAAGAAGGGCGACAAGGTCAAAGCGAAGGTGCTCGATGTCGACGTCGAGAAAGAGCGCATCTCGCTCGGCATCAAACAACTGGCCGAGGATACGGCTGCCGCGACTGCCGAACCCGCCGGCGACATCAAGAAAGGCTCAGTCGTCACCGGCGAAGTCCTTGAGGTCAAGGAGGGCGGTATCGAGGTAAGAATTGTCGGCACCGACTTTTCCACCTTCATCAAGCGTTCGGAACTGGCACGGGACCGCTCCGAGCAGCGCCCCGACCGTTTCGCCGTCGGCGAGAAGGTTGACGCGCGAGTCATACAGTTCGATCGCCGCGCTCGCAAAATTTCAGTCTCGATCAAAGCTCTCGAAGTCGCCGAGGAAAAGGAGGCGATCGCTCAATATGGCTCGTCCGATTCGGGCGCCACGCTGGGCGACATTCTCGGCACCGCGCTCAAGCGCAAGGGCGAAGAGGGCGAGAAGGAAGAAAATGAAGAAAATGACGAAAATGACGAAAATGACGAGAGGGACGAAAAGGAAGAGGAAAGCGAGTGATACGAGCCGTCATCCGCGGGCTCGTTGTTCGCTTGGCCCCGGAATGACGCGAAGACTGGGAAGTTGAACGAGGACTTGTTTACTCGAGGACTTGGCCGATGTCGCTTGACGCTGACTTGATCGTCGATCGTCGCCGTATGCGGCGCAAACTTACCTTCTGGCGTGTGCTTGCGGTTCTCTTCGTAGCCGTCGTCATCGTCGGCGCGGCTGCGTTTTTAGGTCGTCGTGGCGGCTTTACCGGTACGGGCAACTATATCGCGCGGGTGACCATTCAAGGTTTGATCCGCGACGACGAAGAAAGGGTGGAACAGCTCGAGCGGTTGGGCCAATCGACGGCGGCTCGGGCCGTGATCGTGCATGTGGACAGTCCGGGCGGCACGACGGCCGGCTCCGAACAGCTCTATGATGCGCTCGTGCGGCTGAAGGAGCGCAAGCCGGTTGTCATCGTCGTCGATGGGCTTGCCGCTTCCGGAGGGTACATCACCGCGATCGCCGGCGATCACATCGTCGCCAAACAGACTTCGCTGGTGGGTTCGATCGGTGTTCTGTTCCAATATCCGAACTTCACCGATCTCCTCGACAGAATCGGCGTCAAGGTGGAATCGATCAAATCCTCGCCTCTTAAAGCAGCCCCGAGCGGATTCGAGCCCACGTCTCCAGAGGCGCGTGCCGCTATCGAATCGATCATCAAGGATTCATATGCCTGGTTCCGCGGACTCGTGCAGGACCGCCGTCATCTCAACGACGATGAATTGCAGACGGTCGCTGATGGCCGTGTCTTTACCGGCCATCAGGGCATCGGGCTAAAGCTCATCGACGAGCTTGGTGACGAGCGAACCGGCATCGCCTGGCTGGCGAAGGAAAAGAATATCAATGACAAATTGCCGGTGCGCGATTACGAGCTGCACCGGCGTTTCAGCGACCTTCCGTTCCTGCATGCGGCCGCCGCGGCGGCGCTCGAAGCCGCCGGGTTTTCAGGGCTCGCTCGCGGGCTGCACGAATGGGGCGCGATCCAGGCCGTCGAACGGCTCAATCTTGACGGTTTATTGGCGCTTTGGCACCCTGCCGGGGCCAACTGAAAGCTACGGCAGGCCGCCATGATCAAGTCCGAACTCGTGCAACGTATCTCTGGGCAAAACCCGCATCTTTATCAGCGTGACGTCGAAAAGATCGTCAATGCCATCCTCGGCGAGATCACTGCGGCGATGGCCCGGGGTGATCGTGTCGAATTGCGCGGTTTCGGCGCGTTCTCCGTCAAAAAGCGCCCGGCGCGCACCGGGCGCAACCCGCGCACCGGCGCTCACGTCGCGGTCGATCAAAAATGCGTGCCGTTCTTCAAGACCGGCAAGGAAATGCGTGAGCGGCTAAATCAGGCCACACCCGCCTGATCCGCTCGTTGCGAGCGGGGTCTGTTTTGCTGCGAAAGATCCTCACGGTAATCGTCGTTATTCCGATCGCCCTGATCATGATCGCATTCGCGGTCGCGAACCGGCATTCGGTCACGATCTCGCTCGATCCGTTTGCGAGCAATGACCCTGTCGTTTCGGTAACGCTGCCGTTGTTCGCGCTCATCTTCCTCCTGCTCATTGTCGGCGTGTTCATCGGCGGCGCCGCTACTTGGCTGCGGCACGGCCGGTGGCGCTGGATTGCGCGCCGGCTCGAATCGGAATTGCGCAAACTACGCGTGAAAATCGCCGCTATGGAGGGCGGGGAGGGGTCTGCGGCGCCGGGCCTGCAACAGCGCCCGCCGCTACCCCGCTCCCAATTGCGGCCACCGGCGGCTTAGCCATCCGATCGTTCGGACAAGACAAGCTTATTGGCGAGATGTAAAAGGGCGCCATTCACGGACGTCGCCCAGGATGTTTGCGGTCAAATGACGCTTGCGGTCAAAATTTGTGGCTTGTCGACGCCCGAGGCGGTCGATGCGGCGATTGCAAGCGGCGCCGACATGGTGGGTTTTGTCTTTTTCCCGCCTTCGCCCCGAAACGTGTCTCTCGACGTCGCGCGGGCGCTCGGCACGGAGGTGCGCGGGCGCGCGCAAAAGGTGGCGCTCACGGTCGATGCCGACGACGCGCTTTTCGACGCGCTCGTCAAGGCGTTGCAGCCGGACGTTCTGCAACTTCACGGCAAAGAACAACCCGAGCGGATCGCCTTGCTCAAAAAGCGCTTTGGCTTGCCGGTGATGAAGGCGGTTGCTGTCGAAGAGAGGGCGGATGTAGCCGGCGCGGCCATATATGTCCCGCTGGTCGATCGCCTGTTATTCGACGCGCGCGCGCCGCATGCGGCGACCCGTCCTGGCGGACTCGGCAAGCCGTTCGACTGGCGCCTTCTGCAAGACCTCCATCCCGGAGTTCCCTTCATGCTTTCCGGAGGGCTGAATGCGGCGAATGTCGCCGAGGCGCTTCGCATTACTTCTGCGCCTGGCGTCGATGTGTCTTCCGGAGTGGAGCGTGCTCCGGGACAGAAGGATATCGGTAAGATCCGCGCCTTCGTGCGCGCGGCGCGGGAAGGCGAAAAACGTCGGATGGCGACGCCCGCCGCGAGTCCGGCATGAATCTCACCCGACCAAATTCGTTTCGCACCGGGCCGGACGATCACGGGCATTTCGGGCTATACGGCGGCCGCTTTGTCGCCGAAACGTTGATGCCGCTGATTTTACAACTGGAGCAGGCTTACCTCGCGGCCAAAGCCGACCCGCAGTTTCAGAAGGAAATGGACGGCTACCTCGCGCACTATGTCGGGCGGCCGTCGCCACTCTATTTCGCCGAGCGCCTGACCGCATATTGCAGGCAGACGGCCTCCGGCCTTTCGGGCGGCGCCAAGATTTATCTCAAGCGCGAAGAGCTCAATCACACCGGCGCGCACAAGGTCAACAATGTGCTCGGACAGATTCTGCTCGCGCGACGCATGGGGAAGAAACGCATTATCGCCGAGACCGGCGCCGGAATGCACGGCGTGGCTACGGCGACGCTCTGTGCGCGTTTTGGTCTCGAATGCATCGTTTACATGGGCGCCGTCGACGTTGAGCGGCAAAAGGCGAATGTGTTTCGCATGCACATGCTCGGCGCCAAGGTTGTGCCGGTGCAGTCGGGGGCGAAAACCCTCAAAGACGCCATGAACGAAGCGCTGCGCGACTGGGTGACTAATGTCGAGAATACGTTTTATTGCATCGGCACGGTCGCGGGTCCGCATCCTTACCCGATGATGGTGCGGGATTTTCAATCCGTCATCGGCAACGAAACCCGCGAGCAGATGCTGGCCGCGGAGGGACGGCTGCCGGATTCGCTCATCGCCTGCATCGGCGGCGGCTCGAACGCCATGGGTTTGTTCCATCCGTTTCTCGACGAGCGCGGCATAGAAATTTACGGCGTCGAAGCGGCCGGTCATGGGCTCGACAGCGGTCAACATGCGGCATCGATCGCCGGCGGACGGCCCGGCGTCCTGCATGGCAACCGCACCTATCTGCTCATGAACGAGGACGGGCAGATCAACGAAGCACACTCGATATCCGCCGGCCTCGATTATCCGGGCGTCGGGCCCGAGCACGCTTGGCTCAACGATGTAGGCCGCATCACGTTTCTTTCAGCGACCGACGATGAGGCGCTCAACGCGTTCAAGCTTCTCTCGAAGCTGGAAGGCATCATCCCGGCGCTGGAACCGGCGCACGCTATCGCCAAGGTGCTTGATCTCGCGCCGAAGAAACCGAGCGATCACCTGATGGTGGTCAACCTGTCAGGCCGTGGCGACAAGGACCTCGATACGGTCGCACGGCATCTGCAGGGCGGCGCGCGATGAAACCGCCAATAGAGGTGGATGTGCGGGGTGCGCCATGAGTGTCGCCCGCATCGACTCTCGCTTTGCAAAGCTACGGGAAGAAGGCCGCGCCGCGCTGGTGACGTTCGTTATGGCTGGGGATCCCGACTACGATCACTCGCTGGCGATCCTCAAGGCGCTGCCGGCTGCCGGAGCCGATGTCATCGAGCTCGGCATGCCGTTCACCGACCCGATGGCGGACGGCCCCGCAATCCAGGCCGCCGGTTTGCGCGCATTCGAGTCCGGTCAAAATATGAAGCGCACGCTCGCGTTGGTGCGTGAGTTTCGCGCCACCGACGGCGCGACCCCGATCGTTCTGATGGGTTACTACAACCCGATTTACGTCTACGGCCCCGAGACATTCCTGGCTGATGCCAAGGGCGCTGGCGTTGACGGCTTGATTGTCGTCGACCTGCCGCCGGAGGAGGACCAGGAATTGTGCCTGCCGGCGCGCGAGGCGGGATTAAATTTCATCCGGCTTGCCACGCCCACCACGGACGACAAGCGGCTGCCGGCGGTGCTACGGAACACGTCGGGCTTCATCTATTATGTCTCGGTCACCGGCATTACAGGTGCTGCCGCACCGGACAGCAGCAAAGTCGCGCAAGCGGTGGCGCGCATCAAACGCCACACCAAATTGCCGGTTTGCGTCGGTTTTGGCGTGCGGACGGCCGAGCAGGCGCGCGCCATAGCTCGCGACGCCGACGGAGTAGCTGTTGGTTCGGCTTTGGTCGAGGCGGTGCGCACCAGTCTCGGCAGCGATGGCAAGCCGACTGCGGCCACGGCCAAGTCGGTCGCCGATTTAGTCCGCGCTTTGGCGGCAGGGGTCCGGAGTGCGCAACGCGTTAGCGCGGACGTGCGCTAACCCCGATGCGAAAAGCAATCGGCGGCAGCGGCAATAACGGCCGAGTGCTTCATGGTTTCCTGCGAACAGCCGCGTTTTTTGCGACGCCGGTTCGCCAACTTAATCCTTGACGGAGCTAAGACGTGACGGCCTTTTTCAAGACGCACCCGCTGATCTTGAAAGTCCCGTCCGGCTGTGGCTCTAGCGTGTACAAGGCCTCCCAGGCGTCGCCGCTCGCATCGATGATGTGGACTTGCTGGTAGATCTTGCCTTCGTAGGTCTTGGCTTCGCCGAACTCGAAGCTGCGATGGCGGTACACCGGCGCGTAACCGTTGCGCACCATGGACATAAAAATGTCCGGCGTCTGGAACTCGCTTTTGATGCCGGGGGCGGCCAAGGTGTAAGCCGCGGCGGCGTCGTCACGGGTGAAGGCTTCTTCTTGAGACCGGATGATCGCTTGGCCGGCGGAGGTGTCTTCCTCGGCGGCGACCGGCAAGATCGAGACGGCGAGGGCTGCGACGAGTAACGTCAAGATGCGCATGATGCCTCTCCAGTTCATGTCGGAGGGCCTATTTTAGCATCTGTGGTTTGCCGCGGCGACGGCGTTGAATTGTGGCAGCCGACTGCACACATATTGCAACCAAGCTGGAGGGAATGACCCATGGCCCGTGATGCGGCCCGAGACTGGATGTGGTCGGAAGCGTGCGAGATGCTCGCGCGCGCTGACCGGATGCATCGCGAGCTGTTCCGGCCCGCCGGTTTGCGGGAGCGCCAGCCCACCTGGGAGCCTCCGGTCGATATTTTAGAAACGGATTTTGAGGTCGTGGCGCTGATCGCCTTGCCCGGTGTCGACGCCGAAAAGGCCGAGGCGGTCATCGAGGATGATTATCTGGTGATTGCCGGAGCGAGGACCTATCCGCCAGTGCTGCGGACTGCCGCCATTCACCGGCTTGAACTTCCGCAAGGCCGCTTTTACCGCCGCGTGCGCTTGCCGGCAGGCCGCTATAGCGGCGTGCGCCGCGCGGTCGCCGACGGCTGCCTGGTAGTGACTTTGCAGAAGGCGGAGGCCGGTCGTGGCTGATAACGAAATGCTCGCAAAAAACGGAACGGCTGAAGGAGCGGGCGGGCAGGCGACGCTGCCGCCCCTGCCGGCCGATGCGCTGATAATCGTGCCGGTGCGTAACACCGTGCTGTTTCCCGGCTTGGTTCTGCCGATCACCGTCGGCCGCGCTAAATCCATTGCCGCTGCGCAGCAGGCGGTTCGCGACCAACGCGAGGTCGGCATTCTCTTGCAGCGCGCCCCCGACGTTGCCGATCCAAGCCCCGTCGACATGCACCGCATGGGCACGATCGCCAATGTCGTGCGCTACATCACCGCGCCGGATGGTTCGCACCATTTAATCTGCCAGGGCGAACAACGCTTCCAGATCGTGGAATATCTCAGCGGCTGGCCGTTCTTCGTCGCTCGCGTGACGCGTATTCCGGAACCCGAGGGCCTTTCGGCGGAAATCGAGGCGCGCTTTGTCAATCTGAAGGCGCAAACGCTTGAAGCCATCCAATTGCTGCCGCAGGCGCCGGCCGAGCTGCTCGCCGCCGTCCAATCGATCGAGACGCCGTCCGCGCTCGCGGACCTGGCCGTCTCCTATATGGACGTGAAGCCCGAGGAGAAGCAGGAAATCCTCGAAACGATCGATGTGTCGGCGCGCATCGATAAGGTTTCGCGCATGCTCGCGCACCGCATCGAAGTGTTGCGGCTCTCGCAGGAGATCGGCCGGCAGACCAAGGTCGCTCTGGACGAGCGGCAGCGCGAGGCGCTGTTGCGCGAACAAATGGCCGCGATCCAGCGGCAGCTTGGCGAAGGCGAGGAGGGCAAGGCCGCCGAAATGGCAGAGCTCGACAAGGCCATCACCAATGCCGGAATGCCGAAGGAGATCGAGGACCAGGCGCGCAAGGAATTGCGCCGGCTGCAACGCATGCCCGAGGCTGCGGGCGAATACGGCATGGTGCGCACTTATCTGGATTGGCTGATCGAACTGCCGTGGGCGTTGCCCGAGGAAAAGCCGATCGACATCGCGCAGGCGCGTCGCATTCTCGACGAAGACCACTACGACCTCGAAAAGATCAAGCGACGCATCGTCGAATATCTCGCCGTGCGTAAGCTGGCGCCGCAGGGCAAGGCCCCGATCCTGTGTTTCGTCGGACCGCCCGGGGTCGGAAAAACCTCACTCGGCCAATCCATCGCCCGCGCCATGGACCGAAAATTCGTACGCGTGAGTCTGGGCGGCGTGCATGACGAAGCCGAAATCCGCGGCCATCGGCGAACCTATATCGGCGCGCTGCCGGGCAACATCATCCAGGCGATCCGTAAAGCCGGAACGCGCAATTGCGTGATGATGCTCGACGAGATCGACAAGCTCGGCGCCGGCATTCAAGGCGATCCGGGCGCCGCGTTGCTCGAAGTGCTCGATCCTGAGCAGAACAACACGTTCCGCGACAATTATCTCGCCGTGCCGTTCGACTTGAGCCGGGTGGCGTTCATCACCACTGCCAACATGCTGGACACCATTCCCAGTCCGCTGCGCGACCGCATGGAGATCATCAGCCTCGCCGGCTACACCGCCCACGAGAAGCTTGAAATCGCGCACCGCTATCTCGTTCGCCGGCAGATGGAAGCCAACGGGCTAAAGCCCGGGCAGGCCGAGCTCGCCGACGAAGCGATCCGCGATATCATTCAGAATTACACGCGTGAGGCCGGCGTCCGTAACCTCGAGCGGCTGATCGGCCAAGCGCTCCGCAACGCCGCCGTGCGCATCGCCGAAGGCGGCAGCGGACCGATCCGCATTACCCGCGGCGACCTTGTCGCCATTCTCGGCCCGCCGAGATTCGAGAGCGAGACCGCAATGCGGCTGAGCGTGCCGGGTGTGGCTACGGGCCTCGCCTGGACTCCGGTCGGCGGCGATATTCTCTTCATCGAGGCGACGCGCATTCCCGGTTCGGGCCGGCTCATTCTCACCGGCCAGCTCGGCGATGTGATGAAGGAAAGTGCCCAAGCCGCGCTCTCCATCGTGAAGAATCGTGCAGCGGCGCTCGGCATCGACCCCGCCCGCTTCGAGAAAAGCGACATTCACGTCCACGTTCCCGCCGGCGCGATTCCGAAGGACGGCCCCAGTGCCGGGGTCGCCATGTTCATGGCGCTCACGTCGTTGATGACCGACCGCACGATACGCAGCGATACCGCCATGACCGGCGAGATCAGCCTGCGTGGCCTGGTACTGCCGGTCGGCGGTATCAAGGAAAAAGTCGTCGCCGCGCACTCGGCCGGCATCCGCCGCGTTATGCTGCCGGCACGCAACAGGCGGGATTATGACGACATTCCCGACGTCGCGCGCCGCGAGATGGAATTCGTCTGGCTTGAGCGCGTCGAAGAAGCGGTTGCGAGTGCCCTTGAGCCGAAGCGGCCGGCCGATTCGCCGGCTTCGATCCCGCAGCTTGCCGGCGCGGAAGCGTAGTCCTGCCGGTTCCCCTCGCGCGCGCGAGGAGACGTCCATTCCTTCGAAACGTACGGTTTACCGGCGTGACGGGCGGAAACAACAATCGTTTCCGCCCTCGCGCCTGTTTTCGTAATCTGGCAAAAATGTCCCGAAGCAATATGCAAGGACACGTTCGGATGAATATCACTGTCGGCAAGAAGGCCATCGCCGAAGCGACCGAGAAACTCAAGAATTGGGGCCGCTGGGGCAAGGACGACCAGATCGGCACGCTCAACCACATCGGGCCGGAAGACATCGTGCGCGCTGCTGGCTTGATCCGTGGAGGCAAGATTTTTGCGCTCGGCATTCCGCTCGATCGCAACGGCCCGCAGACCGGCCTGTTTGGCAACCGCTGGAATCCGATCCACACTATGCTGGCGACGGGCACCGATGCGGTCGCCGGGCGCTACGACAAAGTACCGAACATCCGATACGCCGACGACGCTATCAATTTGCCGGTGCAGTGCGCCACGCAC
>DATNNI010000419.1:0-2705 GCA_035601915.1 Xanthobacteraceae bacterium | reverse complement strand
CAACGCGCCCGTCAGATCCGCTACTATAAAGAGTGTGTGATCCCGGCATTTCCCGGCGATCCGAAATCGGCGCCGCCGAGCTACCGCTATTTCATTGACATGGTCGAGCGCCTCAACAAGGTGAAGCCGGAGGATTTGACGGAAAACTCCGTCCTCATCGGCTCGCCGGCGCGGATGATCGAGACCCTTAAAAAAGTTGAAGCGGCCGGCTTCTCGGAAGTTATTCTCTACTTCAACGTTGGGCTTAAACCTCATAATCAGGTCAAGGAGGAAATGGCCCGGTTCATGAGCGAAGTCGCTCCAGCCTTTGCCGATACGCGGCAAAAGGCTGCTTAACGCTTTGATACGCGTAACCCTGCCGTTTTTGCGAGCGGACAAGGGCCGGTTGGATTAACAAGGAGAATAGGCATGATCAGCGTCAGCAAAATCGCTCACGCCAGCTACGAAACCCCCGATCTTGACCAGCAGATAGAATACTACACCGACGTCCTGGGGCTATCGCTCGTTGCGAAAGAAAAGGACGCGGCGTATCTGGCGTCGACCGTCGACCATCACTCCATCGTGCTGCGGCGCGGCGCGAAAGCGCAATGCGTGCGCCTGGGCTTCCAAATCCCGATGGAGGCCGACCTTGACGCATTCGACAAGCAAGTGTCGGCGCACGGCGTCAAAACTACGTGCAAGAAGGATCCGGAGCCGTCCATCTCCGACGCGGTGATTTTCGAAGATGCGAAAGGCACCGTTATCGAAGTCTTCAAGCGCGATGCCTTTTCCCATCAGAAATTTCAGCAAAAGGGCGTCGTGCCGTTCAAGCTCGGTCATGTCGCTTTCCACTGCGTCGACGTCAAGAAGGTCACGAAGTTCTATTGCGATGTGCTCGGCTTTCGTGAATCCGACTGGATGGGCGATTTTTTCTCATTCCTGCGTTGCGGTCCGGATCACCACACCATCAATCTGATGGGAACGGGGTCAAACCGTCATTTTCACACCGCCTTTGAATTGCGCGACTGGAGTCATATGCATGACGCGTGCGATTTTCTCAGCCTGCGCGGGTTCAAACTGCTTTGGGGTCCGGGCCGTCACGGCATCGGCCACAATCTTTTCGCCTATCATCGCGCGCCCAACGGGCTCATCACCGAGACGTTTGCCGAGCTTGACCGCATGAACGAGGAGCTCGGCTATTTCGAGCCGCGGCCCTGGCACCGCGACAATCCGCAGCGGCCGAAGGTTTGGGAAAAGGACCCGTCCGCGTCCAATCTCTGGGGCATCATGCCGCCCGACGAGATGATGCAGTAGGTGCTCGGCGGCGGGTTGATTGAGCCGCCGGCCGGCGAGGAGGGGTAGTGCTCGCACTTCTGCGCGCCGCTATCGCGATCGCGGCGCTGGTCGTCGTAGTCGCAACGGCAAGGGCCGCTGAACCGCTGAAAATCGGCTTCAGCATGGCCATGACCGGCGGCGTGGCGCAGAATGGCAAGCAGCTTCTGATCGCGCTTGAACTCTGGCGTCACGACGTCAATGCCAAGGGAGGCTTGCTCGGCCGGCCGGTCGAGTTCGTCTATTACGACGATCAAAGCAATCCCTCGAACGTGCCCGGCATCTACACGAAGCTGATCAACATCGACAAAGTCGATTTGCTGCTCGGGCCCTACGCGACCAATATGGTCGCCGCGGCGATGCCGGTGATCATGGAAAGCAAGATGCTGACTATCGGAATGATGGCGGTCAGCATCAACCGGCATTTCAACTACCCGAAATATTTCTCAATGCTGTCGCTCGGACCCGACGGGGTGCGGGCTTTCTCCGAGGGCTTTTTTGATCTTGCGGCGGCGCAGAATCCGAAGCCGCGGTCGGTGGCGATTCTGTCGGCCGACGCCGAATTCGCGCGCACCTCCGCCGACGGCGCGCGAGAAAACGCTGCCGCCGGCGGTTTCGAAATCATCTACGACAAGAGCTATCCGCCCGGGAACACGGACTTCGCGCCGACGGTTCATGCGCTGCAGGCGGCAAATCCCGACCTGGTCTTTATCGCGGCTTACCCGCCGGACACCGTCGGCATCGTGCGTGCGGCCAACGAGATCGGCTTAAAGCCGAAAATGTTCGGTGGCACCATGATCGGATTGCTCATCACGCCGATCAAGATGCAGCTCGGTGCGATGATGGACGGCTTGGTCATTATGGAGAGCTACGTCCCAAGCTTCGACTTCCCGGGTGCCGCCGATCTGCTCAAGCGTTATCGCGATGCCGCGGCGAGTGAAAAGATCGATCCGCTCGGTTATGGATTCGTACCGTTCGGCTACGCTGCCGGCGAAGTACTCGCGCAAGCGGTGGAAGGAACAAAGAGCCTCGATCCCGATAAGCTCGGCGCCTACATGCACAGCCACAAATTCGAGACGGTCGTCGGCGACATCGAGTACGGTGCGGACGGCGAATGGACGCACGGCCGCACCCTTTACACGCAGTTTCAGCACGTCGCGCCGAATGATGTCGAACAATTCGCTACCGGCCAGGCGCAGCCGGTGCTCTGGCCGCCGCAATACAAGACCGGCGAGATGATCTTTCCTTACGCCGACGCGCGAAAATAGTGCGGCGCTCCGATCACTCGTTCTTGCCGCCGATTTGCTTGAGCTTGGCAAAGACCGCGTCGACGTTGAGTTCCTCGGATTTTTTCTCTGAACCGGCGGGCTCTTCCGGCTCCTCCTTCGGCGCGG
>DATNNI010000418.1:0-4356 GCA_035601915.1 Xanthobacteraceae bacterium | reverse complement strand
GGCGGCATCAAGCGCTGGAATTTCGGCGGCTTGCGCGCCACCCACGGTGTTTCGGTTTCGCATCGGTCGATCGGTTCGACCGGCGGCCGGCAGGATCCCGGCAAGACCTTCAAGAACAAGAAGATGCCCGGTCACATGGGTGTCGACCGCATCACCACGCTCAATCTGCGTGTGGTGCAGACCGATGTCGCACGTGGCCTGATCCTGGTCGAAGGCGCCGTTCCCGGCTCCAAGGGCGGATGGATCGCGGTGCGCGATGCGGTGAAGAAGGCGTTGCCGAAAGACGCGCCGAAGCCGGGCAAGTTCCGTCTGGCCGACGGCGGCGGCGAACAGGCAGCACCTGCCGAAGCGCCCGCCGAGCAGGGGAGCGTGTGAGATGGAATTGAAAGTCACCACGCTTGAAGGCAAGGCGGCCGGTTCGGTGCAGCTCTCCGAAGGCATCTTCGGTCTTGAGCCGCGCAAGGACATCATCCAGCGCTGCGTGCAGTGGCAGCTCAACAAGCGTCAGGCCGGTACCCACAAGACCAAGGACCGCGCCGAGATCTGGCGCACCGGCAAGAAGATGTACAAGCAGAAGGGCACCGGCGGTGCGCGTCACGGCTCGGCCCGGGTGCCGCAGTTCCGCGGCGGCGGCCGTGCGTTCGGCCCGGTGGTGCGTTCGCACGCCTTTGCCTTGCCGAAGAAGGTTCGCGCGCTGGCGCTTCGCCATGCGCTATCGGCCAAGGCCAAGGATGGCGGCCTGATCGTCATCGAATCGGCGACCCTCGAGGCCGCCAAGACCAAGGCGCTGATCGGACATTTTTCGGGTCTCGGCCTCACCAACGCGCTGATTATCGACGGCGCGGAGGTCCATAACGGCTTTGCCGCCGCCGCCCGCAACATCCCGAACATCGACGTGCTGCCGATCCAGGGTATCAACGTCTATGACATTCTGCGCCGTCAGAAGCTGGTGCTGACCAAGGCAGCACTCGATGCGTTGGAGGCGCGCTTCAAATGAAGAATATCGATCCGCGCCATTACGATATCATCGTTGCTCCGGTCGTGACCGAAAAGGCCACGGTCGCCTCCGAGCACAACAAGGTTGTGTTCAAGGTCGCGAGCAAGGCGACCAAGCCGCAAATCAAGGAAGCCGTCGAAAAGCTGTTCGACGTCAAGGTGAAGAGCGTCAATACGCTGGTGCGCAAGGGCAAGACCAAGGTGTTCCGCGGTCAGTTCGGTTCCCAGTCGGATGTGAAACGCGCGGTCGTGACCCTCGAAGAGGGCCACCGCATCGACGTCACCACCGGGCTATAAGGCGATACGACGATGGCATTGAAAAAATTCAACCCGACGACGCCAGGCCAGCGCCAGCTGGTGATGGTCGACCGTTCGGTGCTCTACAAGGGCAAGCCGGTCAAGGCGCTGACCGAAGGCAAGCAATCCAGCGGCGGTCGCAACAACACCGGCCGCATGGTCGTGCGCTTTCGCGGCGGCGGCCACAAGCAATCCTACCGCATCGTCGACTTCAAGCGCACCAAGGTCGATATGCCGGCGACCGTCGAGCGTCTGGAATACGACCCGAACCGCACCGCCTTTATCGCCTTGCTGAAATATACCGACGGCACACAGTCCTACATCCTGGCCCCGCAGCGTCTCGCCGTCGGCGACACCGTGGTCGCCGGCAACTATGTCGACGTCAAGCCGGGCAACGTCATGCCGCTGGGCAACATGCCGATCGGCACCATCATTCACAACGTGGAACTGAAGATCGGCAAGGGCGGCCAGCTCGCGCGCTCGGCCGGCACCTATGCGCAGCTCGTCGGCCGCGACCATGACTATGTGATCGTTCGCTTGAATTCGGGCGAACAGCGCCTGGTTCACGGCCGCTGCACCGGCACCATCGGCGCGGTATCGAACCCGGATCACATGAACATCTCGATTGGCAAGGCCGGTCGCAGCCGCTGGCTCGGCCGCAAGCCGCATAACCGCGGCGTCTCCATGAACCCGGTGGACCATCCGCATGGCGGCGGCGAAGGCCGCACCTCGGGCGGCCGTCATCCGGTGACGCCATGGGGCAAGCCGACCAAGGGCAAGAAGACGCGGTCGAACAAGTCGACCAATCGATTCATTCTCATCAGCCGCCACAAGCGGAAGAAGTAAGGAACGCCGGACATGGTTCGTTCAGTCTGGAAAGGCCCGTTCGTCGAGGGCTCGCTGCTCAAGAAGGCAGATGCCGCGCGCGCGTCCGGCCGTCATGACGTGATCAAGATCTGGAGCCGCCGCTCGACCATCCTGCCGCAGTTCGTCGGTTTGGTCTTCGGCGTCTACAACGGCCAGAAGCATGTGCCGGTATCGGTCAACGAGGAAATGGTGGGTCACAAGTTCGGCGAGTTCTCGCCGACCCGGACCTTCCACGGCCATTCTGGCGACAAGAAAGCCAAGAAGGCTTGAGGACTAAGCGATGAGCAAACCGAAGCGCGAACGGAGCCTCCCGGATAATGAGGCCAAGGCCATCGCCCGCATGCTGCGGGTGAGCCCGCAGAAGCTTAATCTGGTCGCGCAATTGATCCGCGGCAGGAAGGCTTCGGCGGCACTCGCCGATTTGCAGTTTTCGCGCAAGCGGATCGCGGTCGACGTCAAGAAGTGCCTGGAATCGGCGATCGCCAATGCCGAAAACAACCACGATCTCGATGTCGACGATCTGGTCGTCGCCGAGGCCCATGTCGGCAATGGCATCGTGATGAAGCGTTTCGCACCGCGCGGCCGTGGCCGCTCGGGCCGTGTCTATAAACCATTCGCGCAGCTGACGATCGTTGTTCGTCAGGTCGAAGCCGAGGCGAGCGCGTAAAGCGCGCGGGAGAATACGATGGGTCAGAAGATCAATCCAATCGGACTGCGTCTCGGCATCAACCGGACATGGGATTCCCGTTGGTTCGCCGGCAAGAACGAATACGGCAAGCTGCTGCATGAGGACGTCCAGATCCGCGAGATCCTGCACAAGGAGCTCAAGCAGGCCGCCGTCGCCAGGATCGTGATCGAGCGTCCGCACAAGAAGTGCCGCGTGACGATCCACTCGGCGCGCCCCGGCGTCGTGATCGGCAAGAAGGGCGCCGACATCGACAAGCTGCGCAAGCGCGTCGCCGATATCACCGCCTCCGACGTCGTCATCAACATCGTCGAAATCCGCAAGCCGGAGCTCGACGCCACGCTGGTCGCCGAATCGATCGCCCAGCAGCTCGAGCGCCGCGTCGCGTTCCGCCGCGCCATGAAGCGCGCGGTGCAGTCGGCGATGCGGCTTGGCGCCGAGGGCATTCGTATCAACTGCTCGGGCCGGCTCGGCGGCGCCGAAATCGCGCGGATGGAATGGTATCGCGAAGGTCGCGTGCCGCTGCACACCCTGCGCGCCGATATCGATTACGGCGTGGCGACCGCGTTCACCACGTTCGGCACCTGCGGCGTCAAGGTCTGGATCTTCAAGGGCGAAATCCTCGAGCACGACCCGATGGCCCAGGACAAGAAAATGGCCGAAGGCGACACCTCGCGGCCGCGTCGCGACGCTGCTTGAGCGATTTTTGAGAAGGTTTGAGGGCGTAAGCCATGATGCAACCAAAGAAAACCAAGTTCCGGAAGGCGCACAAGGGCCGGATTCACGGCGTCGCGACTTCGGGCGCGACGCTGTCGTTCGGCCAGTTCGGCCTGAAGGCGATGGCGCCCGAGCGCATCACCGCGCGCCAGATCGAAGCGGCGCGCCGCGCCCTGACCCGTCACATGAAGCGGGCCGGCCGGGTCTGGATCCGGATCTTCCCGGACGTGCCGGTGTCGAAGAAGCCCGCCGAAGTGCGCATGGGCTCCGGCAAGGGTACTCCGGAATTGTGGGTGGCGCGGGTGAAGCCCGGCCGCGTGATTTTCGAAATCGACGGCGTCACCGTGCAGACCGCGAAAGAAGCGCTGTCGCTCGCCGCCGCCAAATTGCCGATCAAAACGCGCTTCGTCGCGCGTATTGCGGAGTAAGGACGCTGGTCATGGCCGAGACGAAACCCGCCGATATCCGCGCAATGAGCCCCGATCAGATGGATGACGCCGTCCTCAATCTGAAGAAGGAGCGCTTCAACCTGCGCTTCCAGCGCGCCACCGGGCAGCTGGAGAATACCTCGCGGCTGCGTGAAGCTCGCCGCGATATCGCCCGCATCAAGACCATCGCCGCGCAGCAGCGCGCGAAGAAGAAGTAAGGGGCCCCAGAATGCCAAAACGTACGCTGCAGGGCGTGGTCGTCAGCGACAAGCAGGCCAAGACGGTCGTGGTGCGGGTCGATCGCCGCTTCACCCATCCGATCTACAAGAAGACGATTCGCCGCTCGAAAAACTATCACGCGCACGA
>DATNNI010000417.1:0-5682 GCA_035601915.1 Xanthobacteraceae bacterium | reverse complement strand
AGAGTGATCGGCTCGCCACCGAGCGCCTCTGCAAGCCGCAGGGTGTCGGCGATGCGGTCGCGCTGCTCTTCGGTGAGCTGGACGGCGCGTCTGCCCTCGACATGGAGTGCGACCCAGGGGCCGTGCATGCGGTCGGCCAAGCGTTTGGAATAGCGCACCAGTCCGGCGCACCGCCGATCTTCGCTGATGCAGACGAGGATGCGCTCGCCGGCAGGCCACGGGCCTTGGATTGCGTGCGCCTGCATCTCGCTGAGCAATTGCTCGTCGACGCGTTCCGCCGTGCGGCGCAAAGCGAGCTCGCGGAGCGCCGTCAAGTTTGCCGGAGAGAAGAAATGTTCGAGCGCGCGTTGCGCCTGCTTTGGGACGTAGATTTTTCCCTCCCTCAGGCGCTGCATCAGATCTGCGGGAGTGAGATCAACCAGCTCAACCGCGTCGGCGCCGTCGAATACCGCATCCGGTACGGTCTCGCGCACACGCACGTGAGTGATCTGCGCGACGACGTCGTTGAGACTTTCGATATGCTGGATATTGACGGTGGTGAAAACGTCGATGCCTCGGCGCAGCAATTCCTCGACATCGAGGTAGCGCTTCGGATGGCGGCTGCCGTCGATGTTGGTGTGAGCGAGCTCGTCGACCAAGACGATCTGGGGTCTGCGTGCAATGATGGCGTCGAGGTCCATTTCCTCGTGCCGCTGCCCTTTATATTCAATACGGCGGCGCGGGATCGTCTCCACCCCTCCAAGCAGCGCTTGGGTTTCCCGTCGTCCATGCGTCTCGACTATACCGATGACGATGTCGTAACCGTCGCGCTTGCGGGCCTGGGCTTGTTGGAGCATTTCGTAAGTCTTTCCGCCGCCGGGCGCCGCGCCGACAAAAATTCTAAGCTTGCCCATGCGGCCTTCTTCGCGGCGGGCGGCTTCAAGCAGAGCTTCCGGCGAGGGCCGATGATCGGAATCGCGTCGCTGATCGGTCATCATTGATCAGCTTCCTCGAAAGGGCATCCGCGACTATCCGGCGGACAAATCGTCGAGCGCGAGATTGAGATTCAACACGTTAACCCGCGGCTCGCCAAAAACACCGATAAAACGATCCTCGATGTGATCGACGACGAGCTGGCGAACGCGATTTTCCGTCAAGTTGCGGGCTTTGGCAACTCGCGGAACCTGAAAAAAGGCCGCGTCCGGCGAAATATCCGGATCAAGGCCGCTGGCCGACGTGGTGACGAGGTCCGCGGGAACGTATGCCGCGGGGTTGTCGTGTTTAAGCTTGTCGATATCACCTTGCACGCGGTCGATGAGAGCCTTGTTGGAAGGAGCGAGATTCGATCCTCCAGAATTGGCGGCATTGTACGGGGCCGCGACGGTCTTGCTAGCGTCGTTGGGATCAGGGGCCGTAGTGGCGGACGGGCGCCCGTGAAAATATTTGTCGCTGGTAAAGTTCTGCCCAATGAGCGCGGAGCCAACGACATGGCCGTTACGCTCGATCAAACTTCCTAGCGCCTGATGGGGAAAGACAAGCCCCGCAATACCAGTGATCGCCAGCGGATAAATCAAGCCGGTGATTGCGGTGAGTGCGACAAGTACCACGATCGCCGGACGGAGTTCGCGCCACATAACAGTCGTTCCCTTAAGCCAAGTGTAAGGCCGTGACGACGAGATCGATGGCCTTGATCGCGATGAATGGAATGATCACGCCGCCGACGCCGTAGATCCAAAGATTACGGCGGAGAAGTTGCGCCGCGCCGATGGGGCGATAGCGCACGCCTTTAAGCGACAACGGAATGAGCGCGATGATAATCAGCGCATTGAAGATGATCGCGGAGAGAATGGCGCTTTGCGGTGTCGCGAGATGCATGATGTTCAGCGTTTGCAGCTGCGGATAGAACGCCGCGAACATTGCCGGGATGATGGCGAAATATTTCGCTACGTCGTTGGAAATCGAGAAGGTGGTGAGCGCACCGCGAGTCATTAAGAGCTGCTTGCCGATTTCGACGATCTCGATGAGCTTGGTCGGGTTGGAGTCGAGATCGACCATGTTTCCGGCCTCGCGCGCTGCTTGGGTACCGGTGTTCATGGCGACACCGACATCGGCCTGCGCTAACGCCGGCGCGTCGTTGGTGCCGTCGCCGCACATGGCAACGAGTTTGCCCTTGCTTTGCTCATCGCGGATCAACCGCAATTTGTCCTCGGGAGTCGCCTGGGCGAGGAAATCGTCGACACCTGCTTCCGCGGCGATCGCGGCAGCGGTTGTCGGATTGTCCCCGGTGATCATGATGGTACGGATGCCCATGCGTCGAAGCTCCGCGAAGCGCTCGCGAATGCCGCCTTTGACAATGTCCTTGAGCTGAATGACGCCCAGCAGGCGATCGTCTTTGGCCACCGCCAGCGGTGTGCCGCCGGACTTGGCGATGGTCTCGGCGATAGCGGTAATTTCGCGCACCATCTCGGCACTCACAACGGGCTGTCGCACCTGCACGGTGCCGCCGGGGCCCGGTGAGATGGTTGACGTGCTGAGATAGTTGAGGATCGCCTCGACCGCGCCCTTGCGGACCCACGAGCTTCCGACCTCGACGCCGCTCATTCGCGTAGACGCGCTGAACGGGATGAAGTTGGCGCGCAATTCACCGAGTTCGCGGCCGCGTATGCCGTATTTTTCCTTGGCCAGCACGACGATCGAGCGGCCCTCGGGGGTTTCGTCAGCGAGCGAAGCCAGTTGGGCGGCGTCCGCCAGTTCCTGCTCGGTGACGCCGCGGATCGGCTTGAACTCGGTTGCTTGGCGGTTGCCGAGCGTAATAGTGCCGGTTTTATCGAGCAGAAGGGTGTCGACGTCGCCGGCCGCCTCGACGGCGCGGCCGGACATCGCCAGCACGTTGAAGCGCACGAGACGATCCATGCCGGCGATGCCGATGGCGGATAACAGCGCGCCGATCGTCGTCGGGATCAAAGTGACAAACAAAGCCACAAGGACGACGACCGAGACGGCGCTGCCGGCGTAGGCGACGTAGCTTGGGATGGTCGCGGTGGCGAAAACGAAAATAATGGTTAGACCGATCAATAATATGTTGAGCGCGATTTCGTTCGGCGTTTTCTGCCGCTCCGCGCCTTCGACCAGGCGGATCATCCGGTCAAGGAAGGTCGAGCCGGGTGCGGCCGTAATGCGCACCCTTATCCAATCCGAGAGAACCTGCGTGCCGCCGGTAACCGCGGAGCGATCGCCGCCGGATTCCCGGATCACCGGCGCCGATTCGCCGGTAATCGCCGCTTCGTTGACCGAGGCCATGCCTTCGATGACTTCGCCGTCCGAAGGTATGAAATCGCCGGCGTCGACGAGGACGACATCGCCGACCTTGAGACTCGTGCTTGGCACCAGGCGAAAGCTTCGCCGGTCGCTGCCGTTGTGGAGCAGCTTGGCTTGAGTCTCGGTGCGTTGGCGGCGCAGTGTTTCGGCTTGCGCCTTGCCGCGTCCTTCGGCGACGGCTTCGGCAAAGTTGGCAAACAGAATCGTAAACCACAGCCAGATAATGATTTGAAACTCGAAACCGATCTGCGGTCTGCCGGTCACCAGATCGCGGATCAGGATGACCGTGGTCAGCGCGGTGACGACTTCGAGCACGAACATCACCGGGTTCTTGATCAGGGTCCGCGGGTCGAGCTTGACGAATGCGGAGCCGATCGCCGGCATGACAATTTTCGAATCCTGCAGCGCCGACACCGGCGCGCGTTTTCGCGGAGTTGAACTGTCCATCACGATCGCTCCAAACCTAATTCGCCGAGAACGACGTACCGGCATTGATCGCGAGCTGCTCGACGATCGGGCCAAGCGCGAGTGCTGGGAAAAAGGTCAGGCCGCCGACAATGACGATCACACCCACCAAGAGGCCGATGAAGAGCCCACCCGTGGTCGGGAAGGTGCCGGCGGAAGGTGGTACTGATTTCTTGGCCGCCAAAGAGCCAGCAATCGTCATGGTCGGGATGATCATCCAGAAGCGGCCGACCAGCATCGCGGCAGCGCCGCTGAGATTGTAGAACGGCGTGTTGGCCGAAAGCCCCGCGAAGGCCGATCCGTTATTGCCGTCTTGCGATACGTAGGCGTACAGCACCTCGGTGAAGCCGTGCGGCCCAGGATTTCCCATGGCGGCGACCGCGGAGGGCACTAGCATCGCCACTGCGGTCCAGCCCAGATACATCAATGGCAGGACCAGAATGGCGAGCATTGCCATTTTGACTTCCTTGGCCTCGATCTTCTTGCCGACATATTCTGGCGTGCGCCCGACCATCAGTCCGGCGACGAAGATCGAGATGATCACGAACAACAGTATGCCGTAGAGGCCGGCGCCGACGCCGCCGACAATGATCTCGCCGAGCTCAATGTTGATGAGCGGGATCATGCCGCCGATCGCGGTGAGCGAATCGTGCATGGCATTGACGGCGCCACAAGAAGCGGCCGTGGTGACGACGGCGAACAGCGCCGAACCGACGATGCCAAAGCGGAGTTCTTTGCCTTCCATGTTGCCGCCGGAAAGTCCAAGCGCGTTGAGGAGGTCGTTGCCATGCGCCTCGGCGGCATAGCAAACAACAACTCCGGCGATGAAGAGAACGCCCATGGCGCCAAGCAACGCCCAGCCTTGGCGCTGATCACCGACCATCCGGCCGAAGGTGTTGGTCAGACCGGCGCCAATGGCAAAGATGGAAATCATCTGCACGAAATTGGATAACGCCGTCGGGTTTTCGAACGGGTGCGCGGCATTGGCGTTGAAAAAACCGCCGCCATTGGTGCCGAGCATTTTGATCGCGACTTGCGAAGCGACCGGACCGACCGCAATCGTCTGCTTGGCGCCTTCCAGCGTCGTCGCGTCCACATAAGCGCCGAGCGTTTGCGGCATGCCCTGCCAAATCAGGAACAACGCGTAGGGCACGCATATCGGGACAAGCACGTATAGCGTACAGCGCGTGATATCGACCCAGAAATTACCGACGCTGCGCGCCGAATGCCGGGAAAAACCACGGCTTAGCGCGACGGCAAGCGCGATTCCCGTTGCGGCTGACAAATAATTCTGATGCGTCAGGCCCAGCATCTGCACGAGATATGACATCGTGCTTTCGCCGCCGTAGTTCTGCCAGTTGGTATTGGTGATGAAGCTTACCGACGTGTTGAACGACAGATCGGGCGCCACCGCGGCCTGTCCCGCCGGATTGAATGGCAGCCATTGCTGCAAGCGCATCAACGCGTACAGGATAACAAAGCCGCCAACATGAAACAGCAGCATGGCAACGGTATAGGTCACGGCGTGTTGCTCGCGCCGCTCATCGACGCCGGCGATTTTGTAGAGGCCAATTTCGATCGGCCGCAGGATGGGCGCCAGAAACGTGCGCTCGCCGTTGAATACGCGCGTCATGTAGGCGCCGAGCGCCGGCGTGATGGCCACGATCACCGCGCAATAAAGCGCGATCTGCGCCCAGCCTATAATGGTCATGGCGCCGCGTTCCTTTCAGAACTGCTCGGGCTTGAGAAGCGCGTAAACGAGGTAGACGAGCAGGGCCGTCGTGACCAAGGCCGCCAGCGAATAATCAAACACCATGGCGTGCATCCCTCAAAGCATATCGCAGGCGTATGCGTAGGCGATCGACACGGCGAAGAAGGCGAGCCCAATCGCCAGCATGACGATGTCCATCACGTGAAACT
>DATNNI010000416.1:0-4048 GCA_035601915.1 Xanthobacteraceae bacterium | reverse complement strand
CGCGGGCGCCTGTGCGGCGCGCTGTTGTTGTCGCGCGCCGCCCTCAGAACGCATGCCAATCGCGAAAAGAAAAGGGCGCCGCAAACGCGGCGCCCTTTAAGTTTAACTCGATACGCAAGTTCAGGAAGGATCGTTTACGCGCGCTGACAAACCAAAACAGCCAATCATCGCCGAACGGCGAACAGCTTACGCCGAGTAATACATTTCGAACTCCACCGGATGTGGGGTGTGTTCGAAGCGGATCACCTCGCCCATCTTCAGGTCGATATAGGCGTCGATGAAGTCGTCATCGAACACGCCGCCGGTCTTCAGGAAGCCGCGGTCTTTGTTGAGTTCCTCGAGCGCTTGACGCAGCGAGCCGCAAACCGTCGGAATTTTCTTCAATTCCTTCGGCGGCAGATCGTAAAGGTCCTTATCAATAGCCTCGCCTGGATCGAGCTTATTTTTGATGCCGTCGAGACCCGCCATCAGCATGGCCGCGAAGCCGAGATAAGGGTTGGCGAGCGGATCGGGGAAGCGGACTTCGACGCGCTTCGCCTTGGGGTTGGTCGTGTAGGGGATGCGGCATGAGGCGGAGCGGTTGCGCGCCGAATAGGCCAGCAGCACCGGCGCTTCGAAGCCCGGCACCAGCCGCTTGTATGAATTTGTGGTTGGGTTGGTGAAGGCGTTGATCGCCTTCGCGTGTTTGATGATGCCGGCGATGTATTGCAGGCAGGTGTCGGAGAGGTCCGAATATTTATTGCCGGCGAAAACCGGCTTGCCGCCCTTCCAGATCGATTGGTGGCAGTGCATGCCAGAGCCGTTATCGCCGTAGATCGGCTTAGGCATGAAGCACGCGGTCTTACCGTAAACCTGCGCCACCTGCTGGATGCAATATTTGTAAATCTGCAGATGGTCGGCCATCTGCACCATGGGGGAGAATTTCAAGCCGAGTTCGTGCTGGGCGGAAGCAACTTCGTGATGGTGCTTCTCGACCTTGGCGCCCATGCGCGCCATCGCCGCGAGCATTTCCGAGCGCATATCCTGCGCGGAATCCTGCGGTGGTACCGGGAAATAGCCTTTCTTGGTCCAGATCCGGTGACCCAGATTGCCGCCTTCGAACTCGGTGTCGGAATTGCTCGGAAACTCCACCGAGTCGAGCTTGAAGCCGGTGTTGTACGGCTCGGCCTTGTACCGGACGTCGTCGAAAACAAAGAATTCCGCCTCCGGCCCGAAATAGATGGTGTCGCCGACGCCCATGGACTTGACCATGCCTTCGGCCTTCTTGGCGATGCCGCGCGGGTCGCGCGAATAGGGTTCGCCGGTGGTGGGCTCAAGCACGTCGCACACCAGCACCAGCGTCGTCTCCGCGAAGAACGGATCGATACAGGCGGAGGTCGGATCCGGCATCAGGCACATGTCGGATTCGTGGATCGCCTTCCAACCGGCGATCGAAGAACCGTCGAACATCTGGCCTTCGGCGAAGGTCTCTTCCTCGATGAGCGAAACGTCAAAGGTGACGTGCTGCCACTTGCCGCGCGGATCGGTAAAGCGAAAGTCGACATATTTGACGTCGCTGTCCTTGATCAGCTTCATCACATTCTTGGGCGTGGTCATGGCAAGCGTACCCTTTCGTGCGTTTAATGAACGGTTTTTGCTGATTGAAGTTTGCTGCCGCCGGGGCCGGCGTGAGCAAGGACCTCAAATGGCATCCGTTCCGGATTCCCCAGTCCTGATCCGGATTGCTTCCTCGATTGTGGAAACAAAAATTTTTCCGTCGCCAATGCGGCCCGTTTGCGCAGCGCGGCGGATGGCGTCGACGGCCTTGTCAACCATATCATCGCCGAGCACAATTTCGATCTTCACTTTCGGCAGAAAATCGACGACGTACTCGGCGCCGCGATAGAGTTCGGTGTGGCCCTTCTGCCGCCCGAAGCCCTTGGCTTCGGTCACGGTTATGCCTTGCAGCCCGACCTCTTGGAGCGCCTCTTTCACCTCATCGAGCTTGAACGGCTTGATGATGGCCTCGATTTTCTTCATCGCGTTTCATCTCCCGGCTCCGGCATGGCGGGTACGCTCGCCCGCGGAGCCGACGCTACGTTAGCAGTTCCCGTGCCAAGGCCAGGAAAGCGGCGAAAGCACTGCGAAATCAGCCGCCTAAACGAGCATTCCGACCCCGCCGCGGCACCCCTCATGCCAGGCCAGATGCCAAAGTGGGCATATTGCCTATTATCACGTCAATAACCGCCAATAACAGATTCTCGGAAGCCGGGGTGGTTGGCTCGGCCGCGCGCTAATCGTTATCTTTGCCGCGGCATGATTGAGCTCCTGAGCACTGCCGAAATGGCGCAAGCCGACCGGCTGACAATCGCCGGCGGGGTTGCGGGCCTCACCCTAATGGAGCGGGCCGGCGCCGCGGTTGCGGACGCCGTGGCGGGGCGCCATCCGGTGGGGTCGCGGGTCGTGGTGCTGGCCGGCCCCGGCAACAATGGCGGCGACGGTTTCGTCGCCGCCCGGTTATTGGCGCAGCGCGGTTTCAATGTGGACCTGATGCTTGCCGGAGAGGTCGCGCGCCTCAAAGGCGATGCCGCAGCTGCTGCCGCGAAGTGGAAAGGCCCAGTCGCTCCGCCGCAGCCGGACGGCTTCGCGAATGCTCGTGTCATCGTGGACGCCCTGTTCGGCGCAGGCCTCGATCGGCCCGCGGAAGGCCACGCGCGTGCAATGATCGAGGCGATGAACGCCCAAGCCGCGCCGATACTCGCGATTGACTTGCCGAGCGGAATTAACGGCTCGACCGGAGCGGTGATGGGGACTGCCGTAAAGGCCACGCAAAGCGTCACCTTCTTTCGCAAGAAGGTTGGACACATGCTTTTGCCCGGACGGCTTCATTGTGGCCGGGTCAGCGTCGCGGACATCGGGATTCCGGCGACCGTCCTCGCAGAGATCGGCGTGCAAACGTTCGAAAATACCCCGCAGCTTTGGCGCGGCGTTTTTCCCCGCGCGCAGGTCGGCGGACACAAATACGACCGCGGTCACGCGGTCGTTGTGTCGGGTCCGCTTTGGTCGACGGGTGCCGCCCGGCTTGCCGCCCGCGCCGCGCTGCGCGCCGGAGCTGGCTTGGTGACCATCGCGAGCCCGCGCGATGCGTTGGCCGTGAACGCGGCCGCGAGCCTTGCCGTCATGGTGCGGCCGGTCGACGGCGCGAGCGAGCTCGCGGAGTTTCTGACCGATCGCCGGCTCAACACGGTTGCGCTTGGGCCGGGATTGGGGGTGGGTGCTTCGACCTGCGAGGCCGTTCTCACCGCGCTCTCAGGGGAGCGGGCCGTCGTCCTCGACGCCGATGCTATCACAAGTTTTGCGGGCGATCCGGCGCGCCTTGCCGACGCGCTGCGTGCGCGCGGCGGCAAGCCTACTCTGATGACGCCGCATGAGGGCGAATTTCAACGTTATTTCGCGCCGTTGGACCAAAGAACTAAAGTCGGCTCGAAGCTCGAGAGAGCACGGCTTGCGGCATCACTTGTGGGCGCCACCATTGTGCTCAAAGGCCCCGATACCGTGGTTACCGCACCGGACGGCCGCGCTGCCATCGCTGCCAACGCGCCGCCCTATCTTGCGACCGCCGGCGCCGGCGACGTGCTCACCGGAATGGCAGCCGGGCTCCTGGCGCAAGGGATGCCGGCATTCGAGGCCGCGGCCGCCGCCGTCTGGTTCCACGGCGAAGCCGCGCTTGCTGTGGGGCCGGGTTTGATTTCCGAGGATTTGCCCGAGGCGCTCGCGAAAGTGTACCAGGCTTTTCTCGCCTGAGGTGCAGTCGAGGGATGGTCCAGCGGCTATTTTTATAGTGTCTGGCGGACCGCGCGTGTTATAAGCCGCGCCGCCGGGCCGCCCCTCGGTCCGCGGGCGTGGCGGAATTGGTAGACGCGCGGGATTTAGGTTCCCGTGACGAAAGTCGTGGGGGTTCGAGCCCCTCCGCCCGCACCAGCAGGCGGTTGTCCGAGCGAAGCTCAGAACCGGCAATCTTGGCGCATAAGTGTGATGTCGATGGAATTTACTGAAACCAGCACCGCCG
>DATNNI010000415.1:0-23316 GCA_035601915.1 Xanthobacteraceae bacterium | reverse complement strand
GCAGAGATCTCGTTGTCTCGCGGACGGCGGAAGGCGTCGCGACGCGCATGACCGTGCCGCTCAATTTCCCGCTGCGCCCGGGCGATACCGTCAACGTCCAGGAACGCTGGTTCTAATCAGGAATCAGTAATCGGTAGTCAGTAATCAGACAAAAATTTCCGATCCCCGATCCCCGAACCTCACGCATGCTCCTGGGTCGCCGCGACCATTGAGGTTTCGTGCTGCGCGGCTTCTGCGCCGCCCAAACCATTGAAGAACACGTTCAGCAGGACGGCAACGATCGCCGCGAGTAGGATGCCGGACTCAAGGAGCGGATGCAGGACGTCCGGCGTGTAGCGGAAGAAGCCGGGCGCGACCAAAGGGATCATGCCGAAGCCGACCGAAATCGCGACAGTAAACAGGTTGTAACGGTTGGTCTTGAAGTCGACGTTGGTGAGAATGCGCGCGCCGGTCGCCGCCACCATGCCGAACATCACAATGCCGGCGCCGCCCAACACCACGACCGGCACCGCTTCGACCAGCGCCGACAGTTTCGGCAGCAATCCGAGCACCAGCATGATAACGCCGCCGGTCGCCGTCACCCAGCGCGACCTGATGCCGGTGACGCCGACCAGGCCGACATTTTGCGAGAATGACGTGTAAGGAAAGGTATTGAAAATGCCGCCGAGGATAGTGCCGACGCCGTCGGCGCGCAGTCCGCGCGCGATCGCCGCCTTGTCGATATTGCGGCCGGTCATTTCGCCGAGCGCGAGAAACATTCCGGTCGATTCGATCATCACAACGATCATGACAATGCACATCGTGATGATGGGCACGAGCTGAAAACTCGGCCAACCGAAGCGGAAGGGCACGACCAAATCGGCCCATGGTGCGGCGACCACCCGCTCGAAATGCATGACGCCGAGCAGCGCAGCGAGTACCGCGCCGGCAATGATGCCGAGCAGCACCGCAACATTGGCGATAAAGCCCGCGCCCCAGCGGATCAGGCCGAGGATGACGACGAGCACGAACAGCGCGATGGCGAGCCCTTCGAGCTGGCCATAGCCGGGATTGGGAAACGCGCCCGGCACGCCGTCGACCACTTTGGTGAGCGTCGGCAAGCCGCCGCCTGCCCAATTGATGCCGACCCGCATCAGCGAAATACCGATCACCAAAATGACGGTGCCGGTGACGACCGGCGGGAACAGCCGCAGCATCTGCCCCATGAAGGGCGCCACGATGACGCCGAATATACCGGCGGCAATGACCGATCCATAGATGCCGAGAAGCCCGACATCCGGCGCTGCCGCCATCGACAGCATCGGACCCACGGACGCGAAGGTCACGCCCATCATCACCGGCAGGCGGATGCCGACGCCGGGAAAGCCGATACACTGCACCAGCGTGGCAAGTCCGCAGGCGAAAAGGTCGGCGCTGATCAAAAACGCGACATCCTGCGGCGGAAGCTTCAAGGCGCGGCCGAGGATCAGCGGGACGGCGACGGCGCCGGCATACATGACGAGCACGTGCTGAAGCCCGAGCGTCAGCAGTTTTGGTACCGGTAGAAATTCATCGACCGGGTGAGCGTTCTGCGCCATTTGACCACCCCCGAAAAATTGCCCCGGCCACGATGACACAAAAATCGTGCCAGAGCGCGCAGTTATCTCGGCAGGATGGCTGAATTCCCCATCTTCCGTGGCCGGCGCCCTACAATCACGTCCCGGCAAAAAAGCATCATGGCCGGGACAAAGCCCGGCCATGAGGAAATTTTCAGCGAAAAATTCTTTACCGCTTCACATGTTTGTCCAAGAACGCGATGGAACGCTCGCGGGCAAGCTTGGCGGCGGCTTCGTTATAGCTGCCGCGCTCCTCGCAATTAAAGCCGTGATCGGCGCCGGCATAGACATAAATCTCGCAATCGCCGCCGCGCTTCTGCTTGATCAATTCGACGTCGCTCATCGGGATCGCCGCGTCCTTTTCGCCGAAGTGTAGTTGCACCGGTACTTTCGGCTTCTCGTCGGCGTTCTTGGCGATCTGGCCGCCGTACCAGCCGATGGCCGCCGACAATCCGTTCAACTTCGCGGCTGCGAGGAATGCAATAGTGCCGCCCATGCAGAAGCCGACGATGGCCGCCGGACCGACCTTGCGCGCTTCGTCAATGGCGGCTTGCGTGTCGCGCATCATCGCTCCCCAATCGGGATTGGCGACGTACTTGCGCGCATTGGCGATCTCGTCCGGCGAATAGCCGCTCTCGAAGTTTGGTGATTGCCGGTCGAATAAAGCCGGCGCGATGGCGGCATAACCTTGCGCGGCGATGCGATCGCACACGGCGCGAATGTGATGGTTGACGCCGAATATTTCCTGAATGACGACGACGCCGCCTTTGGCCGCGCCGCTCGGATCGGCGCGATAGGCGCCGAGCTTGAAACTATCGGCGGCGGTCAACGAGAAATGCTTACCCAAGAGATCCTCCTTCAAGTGTAAAATGCCCTTACCCTGCGGCGGGTGTTACCATACACCGCGGCAAGCGCCGCTTGAATGCCCTGGGCGTCGCGGCGGGTGGCGGCGGTTTGCAAACCTGCTAATCTTCGGCTCCTGACCTTCGGCCCTGGAGCCAGATGAAGCGCGAGATTTTCGCCCTCACAGACATTTACGTGCCGGTCAAGCGCCGCGCCACCCTCGAGCAGAACCGCGTCGATGAACTCGCCGCCAGCATGCTCGAAAATGGGCAGCAGATGCCAATCCTGGTGCGGCCCGACGGCGCCCGCTTCGTGCTGGTCGAGGGCTTGCACCGCCTGGAAGCGGCTAAGGCGCTTGGCGAGAGAACCATCGTCGGCTATCGCGTCGACGCGCGCAAGCATTGACGGACCCCGGCTTCCCCGTTGCCGGAACTCTCAGGCGAACTTCGTGGACCAGCCGAGTGACCGTTATGTTCCACGATAGGCCGCCGCCGGGACACGACTGGCGGCCGGGCTAGGTAACCGCTACATACAGGCATCCCCCGCAAGACCAAAAAGGAACAGCGAATGGCGACGCGCCAAATCAAGATGCCAGTAAAGGAAAAAACCGAAGAAGACGCCGAGGAGGTGTTCTCGCAGCGCAAGCGGCCCGAGCGTGGCCGATATTTGCTGCAAGTCGACCGGCAAACGAAAGCTTCCTATCAGACCTCTGAGCTTGCTCAGGCGGCGGCTTTGGTGATCAAAAAGAAATATCCGGTCGTGCAGGTGTCGGTTTATGACAGCGTCGATAACTCGAACACGCTCGTCGAGGCGCCGGCCGCTTCGTCATGACGAAATCCGTCAGTCGGTCGCATAGCGGCATTAATGCATGACAACGACGAAATTGGTGCCTTCGCCGGTTTCGTCACCGAGCCCCTGATCGGAGAGGATGAGGGAAGAGCCGGGCACGATCATTTGCGAAATCCGGTCGATGGCCTCTTGTGGGATCTCGATGCGCGCCAGCGCTTCTGCCGGATTTTGCGGCGGCGGAGTGATTGCGTCCTCCACCGCAGTGTCGTTACGGCTCGCGCGCAGGGGGTATTTGCCAACTGGCTTTGGCTTTGCCCGTTCGGCCGGCATTGAAACGACGTTCCAAACGAAACCCGATCGGTCCGGCAGATATTCCAGGGCAGTGAAGACAAAAGTGCCCAGCGGCTGGTCGGGTTGCTCAACCGTGATCGGCGCGCTGAACACCGGATCAAAATCCTGACGGACGTAAATTTTTGCTGTCTTTCGGCTGACGAAAATCGCGATCGGCGATTTGCTCATATGCGTCACGGCGGCAACGGGCGGCGCTGGTCCCGGCGTTGCATCCGGGTTCGCCGTGGCTAAACGCGGTGGCATCGGCGCGACGCTCGCGGCCCACGCCGGGCGTTTTGGTGCGGGAGTGGGTAGCGGCGGATCGCTGATGCCGGGCACGGACGAAACTTCGGGAGTCACCTCGGTGTGGTGGGCGGTATCCGCTGCGGTGGCGCTGTCCGCAGCCGGTTTGTCGTCGTGCGCCGTATCGGCAGCGGTGATGTTGTCCGCAACCGGCTTGTCGTCGTGTGCGATGTCTGTCTGACTTGCGTTGTCGGCAGCCGGCTTGCCGTCATGCGTCGTCTCGACGGCGGCGGCATCAGTCGCCGTCCGGAGATCTTGCGCGAGCGCCGACGGCAGCGTGACCGAGGCTGCGGCCAAGACCGGGACCGGTGGCGAGGGGTCCTTACGCACGAACAGGTGCGGGTCGGCGAATTCCTGGGGCGCAAGCTCGGAATTCGTGATGAATACTTCGGTGCCGAGTTTGCTCACCGCATACAAGCGCACCGCGAAATCGTGCGACATGCGAATGCAGCCGTGCGACGCCGGATGGCCCAAATTCAAACCCTCATGCAGGGCCACGCCGGACCAGGTGATGCGCTCCATGTAGGGCATGGGCGCGCCGCTGTAGATGTTGGAGTGGTGAAGGAGCTGCTTCTGAACGATACTGAACGCGCCGAGCGGCGTCGGATGTTGCGGAACGCCGGTTGCCACCAGTGTCTCGGCGACTTTTTCACCGTTGCTGTAAAGGTGCAGCTTCTGCTGATTGATAGAGATGAAAATCTGCATCGGCCCTTTAGGGATATTGCCGAACGGCAGCTTTGCCGCTGGTGCGGCGGCCGGCCGGTTTGTCACGCGGATTCCGGTCCTGACCTCGGCGACAGGACGGCTTGCCACGCGGATTCCGGTCCTGACCTCGGCGGACGCCGGCGGCGCAGTAAAAAACGCGCACGCCATGGCGCAGGCCACGCCGACGCCCATGCGCATCGGCAGCCGAGGCAACGGCGATAAAACGCTTCTGCTCGCGCGATAGCTACTCAATCGATCCAGCCCAAATCGATCCAGCCCAAGTCGAAGGAGAGACGCGACCCAACCGCAAAATCTTAGTGGAGTCGATGGGGTTTCGCCACGGCCTTGTCACTTACGCCCATCGCCGCTGGGGATTATGGCTAATGGGCGACGAATTTAAGAATGTTCTAACCCGACGTAAGCCCGCTCAGGCGGTAGGCGTCAGGGCGAATGCTTTCGCCAATAGCTCATACGACCGCCGCCGCGCGGCGTGGTCGAAGACCATCGTGGTGATCATCAATTCATCGGCGCGGGTCGTTTCGGCAAGCGCGATGAGGCGGTTACGCACATCGTCGACGGCGCCGACGGCAAGCTGCTGACGGTGCCGCGCAATGCGGTCGCGATCGACGGGGGTGTATGGATAGGCGGCGGCGTCTTGCGGCGATTGAAACGGTGGATGCTCGCCCTTGGCCCGAAACACAAAATTAAGATCGGCGCTGGCGGCAATGCGCTCCGCTTCTTCGCCGGAGTCGGCGGCGATCGCGGCAGTGGCGAGGATCGCGTAGGGCTCAGGGAGGGAGGCCGACGGCTTGAAATTCTCGCGATAGGTCAGCATCGCGCTCGCCGCATCGTGCGCGGCGAAATGGTGCGCGAAGGCGAATCCCATGCCGGCGGCGGCGGCAAGCTCGGCGCTATAGCCGCTCGACCCGAGAAGCCAGATCGGCGGCAACGCGACGTCGGCGGGAATGGCGTGCACGCTGCGGAAAGGATGGCCTTCAGGGAAGCTGTTGCGCTCGAGGAGAATTAACTCCTGAAAGCGTTCGAGAAATTCATCGCCTTCCCGCGGGTCTTGCCGCCGGCGTAAGGCATAGGAGGTGACCTGGTCCGTTCCCGGCGCGCGGCCAAGGCCGAGATCGATGCGGCCGGGAAACAAAGCCTCAAGGACCTTGAAGCGTTCGGCCACCATGAGCGGCGCGTGGTTGACCAGCATGATGCCGCCAGACCCGACACGAATGTGCTTCGTCGCGGCGGCGACCTGACCGATCATGATCTCGGGCGCGGAACTGGCGATGCTCGCGAGATTATGATGCTCGGCGAGCCAATAGCGCGTGTAGCCGAGGTCATCGGCAAGCCGCGCGAGATCGAGCGAATTTCGCAGCGCGGCCGCCCCGGGCGTGGCGCTCGTCACCGGCGACAGATCGAGGACGGACAGCGGAATCAAGCGTGTACTGCTTTTAAGAAGAGGAAGCGGCCGCCCCGTCAAATGGGTTGCCGCGGCCGGTCCCGTAAGGCCAGTCCAGCCTAGCCTAGCGTTTGGGCGAAGTGACCAGCGGGCCACCGATTCCGGCCGGCCAGATCGATGACTGCTGCTGCGGCGCCGGAGTCGTCTGGGCAACGGCGCGAAGCGGCATCCGGTAGAAGTGACGCCGGGCGATGTGCTTTCTTTTCTTCTTTTTCGGAACGATGTCTGTGTCGTCTGCCCAGTCGTCTGTAGCGGCCGCGGGCTCTGCGACGGCGGCCGGTATTGTCTCGATCGCGGCCGTTCGTTCGGCTAGCGGAATTTGCGGCGGAGCCGGAGCAGTGGGCGCAACGACGGCGGGCGAAGCCGGCGGCGGCGCGGCATCAGCCCTGCTTTGCTCCATGCTCTGGGCCGGCTCAGCGCTCTCCTGTGGAGACGCGTCGGGCGCCTTCGGCTCCCGCGCGGTTTCGAGCGCCCCGGTAATCTGCATTTGTGTTACGTCGCTATTTTCCGCTGGCTCATCGGCCGCCGCGTTATCCGCATGCGCATCGGGCGTGACGGCGGCGGGCAACGCTGTTTGTGGCGCTGCCGCTTGCGCGGCGGAATACGCCAAGGCCGCACTATTGTCGGCGGCGGCCGGCGCGGGATGCGGGTCAGCGAACGGCTCAAGCACGGTGACCGGCAGCATGGCGACGTTAAAGCCGACAAGCTGCAGCGGTGCGGCCCGCGATGATCGTGCGAGCGGTGCGTGGCTCACGCGTAACGACGCATAGACACCGAATGCGAAAAACAACGCCATCACCGAAGCGAGGGTCGAAGCGGCCATTAGGCGGACATTGGGGAACATGCGACCTCTCGAGCGCCGGCAAGACTGCGAAACTACCCAAACGCCGCTGCGGCTACATCCCGAGATTATTCTCGCATAAGCCGCGATTGTTTCGGCCAAACATCACGCATGTGTCCACAGGCTAATCATGCACGCGCGACATTAAATGAGTCGGCGAAAATCCACATCGGAAATTGCCAAAAAACGTATTGCCGAAAACAATTTGCCGAGAATGGCGCGATAAAGTTCCCCACCCGCAGTCTGGCCGCGGCGGTTTTGGGTTAACGCGCGACCGCCCGCTGCGGCGACGCCGCATCCGCGCCCGGCAAAACCACGACCCGGGTGCCCAAATTCACCCGGCTGTAGAGATCTGCAATGTCGTCGTTGGTCAAACGAATGCAGCCCGATGACACGAAGTGGCCGATGGTCGATGGCTGATTGGTGCCGTGAATACGATAGAGCGTGTTGCCGAGATAAAGCGCGCGGGCGCCCAGCGGGTTGCCTTCGCCGCCAGCCATGAAGCGCGGCAGATACGGCTGCCGCTCGATCATCTCCTTCGGCGGATGCCAGTCGGGCCACTCGGTCATGCGGCTGACGCGCTCGGTTCCGGTCCAGGTAAAGCCTTCGCGGCCGACGCCGATTCCGTAGCGAACCGCCTTGCCGCCGCCGCGCACCAAATAAAGAAACGTGTGCGGCGTATCGATGATGATCGTGCCTGCGGGCTCGGATGTCACGTAATCGACGAGCTGCCGTTGAAGCTGCGGCGGCAATTCCTTGCGAGGGCCTTGTTCGGGTTGGTCCTCCGGCGGCAGGCCTTCGATCGCCGTACTACGCTGCGGTGCGCCGGGCGGCGGATAATAGCCTGGCGGCGGATTGCCCGCGCCTTGGCGATAAGGATCATATGGCTGGACCGGGCCGCCGGTGACGTCGCGGTCGTAACCGGGAGGTCTGGCAGCCGCAGGAACATCGCCTGGCGGCAAAGGTTCGTCGCTGTAGGGCCGTGGCGGTGCCGGTGTATAGGGCGCCGGCGAGGCGTAGCCCGGAGGCGGCGCGTAATAGCCAGGTGGCGGCGGGTAATAGCCGGGCGGCGGTGGAGGATAAGGCTGCTGCGCAGCGGCGCTCGCGCACATGCCCGCAGCCGCGAGACAAAGAACAGCCAAGCTAAGAATGAAACGCAAGCTTGTGGAGCGGATTTGACATTCGCTACCCGCCCAACCGCTATTTCGTACAGCGAATGTCAAATCCAAGGCTCCCCTAGGACTAATATTTGCTAGCGATCCTTTGATTTTAACATTCGCATCAAAGCGGGCCGAGACGGGATGCGAATGTTAAAATCGGACCACTAGTTCCCCGGTCCGTCGACGCAGCCGACACGTTTTGCGGAAAGGATGGGGCGGGAACAAGGCAAGAGCTTGAACCGGCAGGCCATAGCTTCGCGCAATTCGCGCCGGCCGGACTGCGCCGCGGCGGACAATGGATGCAAACACCCGGCGATGGCGTGGATGATTTTGTGCTACGCTGTTGCTGATTGAAGAAGTTTTTTTAATCCGCGGACAAACTCGATCAGCACAAAAAAGAGCCCGGGTCCGGCCCCGCCAGCCGACGGCACGCGATCGTGCGGCGCGCGTCTGTTGATCGGCTGATGACCAAAGATCGGTCAGCAAATTGGCGCGTGACAATGCTATCGTAAGGCGGCTAAGGAAAGTTGGATGGCATCGGTGAGCGACTGGAAAGTGCCGAACTCGGCGCAACCGAAACCCGACGACTATTCCTACGATCTCGACTTGGCGCTGGCTTCCATCGTGGCGCTGCGCGCGACAGTGCCCGGGGATGCGTTCACGGCGGAGACGCTCGGAACCGAGCGCGCCGGCAATGGCGTCATTATTCGCAGCAACGGCTTGATCCTGACCATCGGTTATTTGGTGACCGAGGCGGACACGATCTGGCTTACGCTGAACGACGGCCGTTCGGTGCCGGGTCACTTGCTCGGCTATGACCAGGAAACCGGTTTCGGCCTGATACAGGCGCTCGCCAAGCTCGACATGCCGGCGCTCGAGATCGGCCGGTCTGCGGCGGCCTCCCTCGGCGAACGCGTCGTTGTCGGCGGCGCCGGCGGCCGGCCGCGCTCGGTCGCGGCGCGCATTGTCGCCAAGCAGGAATTCGCCGGCTACTGGGAATACGTGCTCGATGAAGCGATTTTTACCGCACCGGCGCATCCCAATTGGGGAGGGACCGCCTTGATCGGTCCGGCGGGCGATCTTCTCGGCATCGGTTCGCTGCAGCTGCAGCAGGCCGTCGATAACGAGGCGGCGCAGAATATCAACATGATGGTGCCGATCGATCTTTTGCAGCCGATTTTCGACGACCTCATGAAGTTCGGAAGGCGCAATGCGCCGCCGAGGCCGTGGCTCGGCTTTTACGCGACCGAAGTGGAGGACCGCCTGGTGGTGGTCGGGCTTGCCGATCGCGGGCCGGCCAAGCGCGCCGACTTGCGGGTTGGCGATATTGTACTCGCGGTGGCTGGAAAAGAGGTCAGCGATCTCGCCGGGCTGTTCCGCCGAGTCTGGGCTCAAGGCCAAGCGGGCGTCGAGGTGCCGATCACGATCTATCGCGATGGTGAGACTTCGGAGGTGCGCGTCAAATCGGGTGAGCGAGACCGCTTTCTCAAAGGGCCGAGCCTGCATTAGTGGGGCGGTTCAGTAGTCCGCATCATTTTTGCCGGCATCTCGTCATGCGGACTTCTGAACCAAAGCCACACTAGATCCATAAGTTTGCTAGTGTCCCTTTGATTCCGAACTTCGCACATGGGATTGCCGCCTGGTCATGCGAACTTCGGAACCGGGGTCCCTTTGATTCCGAACTTCTCACACGGGATTGCCGCTTGGTCATGCGAACTTCGAAATCGGGACACTAGCCGGAGCAACGCCGTTGCAGCGGCCGTGCGTGCGTAGTGGCCGCGCGCCCACTGTGCCTAACTGCGAAACGGGCGCCAATAATACCATAAGCCTCCGGCAACCAGGATGACGATGATTGAAGCCGCTTCAACATTCACGATTGAGACGGAGACGCTTCCGAACCAAACAAATACCGCGATCGCGATGGAGCAAATAATGAATCCCGCGGTCCATACGGCGAGCGTTCCGATCCGGTTTATTTTTCGCTCAATCCGGTCGAGCCGATTGTCGTCCATGCCTCGCTGCTCCACCCGGCAAGGTCGTCGTCGGTGCAACCTACGAGAGCGACCAATTGCCATCAACCGGTAGATCGGTGCTTTCGCCGTGAACTCACAGGTTTGCGAAAGCATGCCGGTCGGCGGCGAACAATGCCCGCAACCCTTCACGATAAGTCGCAAACCGCAATTTCACGCCGAGCTCTCGCTTGAGCTTGTCGTTTCTCACTCGCCGGCAATCCTGCCAAAAACTTAGCGCCATCGGCGAGAGTGACGGCGCCGCCTCGGTGAACGCAATCTCCGGCGGCGGCTCGCGGCCGAGCAATTGCGCGGCAAACACGATCGGATCGGCCGGCGGCGAGGGCTCGTCGTCGGCGACGTTGAAGACGCCGCGCGAAGCGTTTGCAAACGCCGCATCGATCGCCTGTGCGATGTCGGCCACGTGGATGCGATTGAAAACCTGGCCTGGTTTGGTAATGCGGCGCGCTTCACCGCGGGCGATCTGAATGAGCGCATTGCGGCCGGGTCCGTAAATGCCGGCGAGGCGGAGAATGGCGACGCCGGCACCGGAACGCGCGCCGAACTCGAGCCAGGCGTTCTCGGCGGCGAGCCGCTTTTGGCCGCGGATCGAGTCGGCGCGCGGCGCTGTCGTCTCGTCCACCCAGGCGCCGGCGTGGTCGCCATATACGCCGACCGTTGATAGATAGACGATGGCGCGTAGGCGCGGCGCGCGCGCCAATTCTTCACCGAAAGCCGCAAGCACCGGGTCGCCGGTTTCGCTCTGCGGGACAGAGATGAGCGCCGCGTCCGCATCCGCGGCGGCTTTTTTCGCTTCCGCACTCGCCGACTTGCCGTCGAACGCAAGAACCTCCACCCGCCCGGCAAATCGCGCATTGAGGTCGGTAGCGCGCTCGATGCCGCGTACCGTTCCGATAATCCGGTCAAAGCCGTCGCCGAAGGCGGCGATGAAATGTTCGGCCGTATAGCCAAGTCCGAAGCACATCAGCGTCGGCATAGCTGCTCACTCAAGCGCAGCCGCCCATTCGTCGATCACTTGCGGATCGGTTTCGGCGTTTCGCTGTGTCTGCGCGCATCGCGCAAGCCGGCCGCGATCCAGCCGGCCGAGCGCCCAGACCGCCGTGCCGCGCACCAGCGCCGAAGAATCTTCCAGGAGCCGCTCCGCCTCGTCCGCGAGCTTGGCGCTGCCCGAATTGCCGATTGCGACCAGCACATTGCGCAAGAAGCGCGCCCGCCCAACGCGCTTGACCGGACTTTTCGCGAACAAGGCGCGGAAGCCGGCATCGTCGAGCCGCGCGAGATCGCTGAGCTGCGGTGCCTGTAAGGCGGCGCGGGCGGCGAGCCTAGCTTCGCGTCCCGACTGCGCGAACTTGTTCCACGGACATACCGCGAGACAATCGTCGCAGCCGTAAATGCGATTCCCGATCAGCGGGCGCAGTGCGCGCGAGATCGGACCCTTATGCTCGATGGTGAGATAGGAAATGCAGCGCCGCGCATCGAGCTGGTAGGGCGCCGGAAACGCCGCCGTCGGACAGACGTCGAGGCAGGCGCGGCAAGTGCCGCAATGGTCGTGCTCGGCAGCGTCCACCGGCAAGTCGAGGCTTGTGAAAATCGCGCCCAGGAACAGCCACGAACCGTGCTCGCGCGAAACGAGATTAGTATGCTTACCCTGCCAGCCGAGACCTGCGGCTTCGGCGAGCGGCTTTTCCATGACCGGCGCCGTGTCGACAAAGACTTTGATCTCACCACCGGCGTTGTCGATGAGCCAGCGCCCAAGCTTCTTAAGCCGCGGCTTGATCACCTCGTGATAATCGTCGCCGCGTGCGTATACGGAGACGGCACCCTGCATCCGCCGTTGGAGCACCGCGAGCGGATTTTCGTCCGGCCCGTAGTTGACGCCCAGCATGACGATTGACCGCCCATCGCGCCAAATCAGTCGTGGATCGCTGCGGCGATCGGCGCTGCGCTCCATCCAGTCCATGTCGCCATGGGCGCCGCCGGCAAGAAAGCCGCGCAGCCGTCCGGCGGCTTGCGGGATGGCGTCCGGCCGGGTGACGCCGAACGCATCGAATCCTTCCCCCCGCGCCTCGGCTGCGAGGGCCGCTTTTATGGCTTCGCCGCCACCGGTCAAAAGTCGAGGTCGGCGTAATTGGCCGCCGGCGTCAGGCCCGGAAGTGTCTCGCGCAATAGGGGGCGAAATGATGGACGCGACTTTATTCTCGCGTACCAGGCTTTGCAGCTCTCGTCTTCGGCCCACGGCACATCGCCCAGATAATCGACCGCGGACAAATGCGCCGCCGCGGCCAGGTCAGCATAGGTCAGGCTCGTTCCTGCAAGCCAGTCGCGCTTGCGGACGAGCCAGCCGATATAGCGCAAATGGTATTTAATGTTGCTTCGCGCCGCCCGCATGACCTCGGTATCAGGCGCCCCGCCGCCGCTGTCGCTTGGGATGAAGCGTTTATAGACGCGCTCGTTCACCAGCGCCCCGCTCGCTTCGGCGAAGAATTTGTCGTTGAACCAGCTCATGAGCCGGCGGACTTCGACGCGATCCGTCGGCTGCTGCGGCATCAGATGAGCCGGGGCCGCATTGCCGCGCGTTTCTTCGAGATACTCGACGATGACAGCCGCGCCGGGGACCGGCGGGGCGCCTTCTTCGATCAGGACCGGGGTCGTGTCAGCCGGATTAAGGCGGAGGAATTCCTCCCGCCGCTCCCACGTCCTTTCCTCCACCAGCCGCGGTGACGCGCCGAGTTCCTCGAGCGCAAGGCGCACAAAGCGGGAATGCGGGCACAGCGGATAATGAAACAGCGTCAGCATGCCATTCCTGGCGCATAGAGCTGTGATTGAACAAAACGCGAAGAAGCGGGGCCGCTCCTCCAAGTTCCCTTATACGGGAAGCGAATCCCCAGGCAACAAAGAGCGGGCGGTTTGCACAGCCGCGATTGCCTGCCGTCGTAACGGTTGCCACAATCGCCGCCCTCGGTCACAAGTCGGGCAAAGGACGCTGCCAGCCCCTTTTGCCACGCGTCATCCGACGCGCCCCGCCGCGGAGTATCCGCCGATGACGTTCGATTTCCTCAAAGCGATCATCCTCGGCGTGGTGGAAGGACTGACCGAGTTCATTCCGGTCTCTTCGACCGGGCATCTCCTCCTGATGCAGCGGTTCTTCGGTTTTAGCGACGAGGATTTTGGCAAGAGCTTTGCGGTTCTCATCCAGTTCGGCGCGATCCTGGCGCTGCTGTCGATCTATGCGGGGCGGCTGTTGCATTTGGCGACCGGCTTTTTCACCGATCCGCAGGCGAGACGATTCGTGATCGGCGTGTTGATCGCCTTTTTGCCTGCAGCCGTGATCGGCGCGTTGGCTTACAAAATCATCAAGGACGTGCTGTTCAATCCATGGATCGTCTGCTTTTCGCTGATTGCCGGCGGCGCGGTTCTGCTCTGGGTTGATCAGCTCGACCTGAAACCCCGTTTTCACGAGGCGACGAGGTTCACTCTGCCGATGTATTTCTACATCGGGCTCGCGCAGTGCGTATCGATGATCCCCGGCGTTTCGCGTTCGGGCGCGACCATCGTCGCCGCCATGCTGCTGGGCGCCGACCGCCGCGCGGCCGCGGAATTCTCGTTCTGGCTCGCCATGCCGACCATGGCGGGCGCGTTCGCCTACGATCTCTACAAAGAGCATGGGCAATTGACCCACTCCAACATTGCGCTCATCGCCGTCGGCTTCATTGTGTCTTTTGCCTGCGCCTGGTTCGTGGTGAAGACCTTTCTCGGCTACGTCTCGCGCCACGGATTTTCGCTGTTCGTATGGTGGCGCGTGGTGGTCGGCTTGCTCGGCCTCATTGCCCTGGCCATGGGGCGGTGATCGCGGTCGCGATCCAAGCTGAAAGCGCATCCAGCAAGGCCTCGCGCACGTCAACGTCGGTGCGGCCGCTGCGCGCCGGCACGTGGAACGAGTGATCCGCATCGGCAAAGAGCTGCAAGGTTGCCCGCTCGCCCAGCGCGCGGCAGAGCGGCTCGATGAGTTCGAGAGCGGCGAGCGGATCCCGGGTCCCTTGCAGAAACAGCATGGGAATATGCACGGCAGAAAGGTGAGCGGCGCGCTCGCTTGATGGCTTGCCGGCCGGATGCAGCGGAAAGCCGAGGAACGCGAGCCCGCGGATCCCGGGAAGCGGCGTGATGGCCTGAGCTTGCGAGGTCATGCGCCCGCCGAAGGATTTGCCGCCGGCGATAAGCGGGAGATCGGGCAAGGCGCGGGCCGCCCGTGCGACGGCGGCGCGGACGGTGGCGTGCGCGAGTTGCGGCGGATCGGGCCGCTTCGTGCCGCGCTCCATGTAGGGAAATTGGTAGCGCAGCGTGGCAATGCCACGTGCCGCAAGGCCTTCGGCAATTGCGGCCATGAATGGATGCGTCATGCCGGCGCCGGCGCTATGAGCAAAGACGTAACAAGCGCGCGGGCTGGATGGCACTTGCAGCAGTCCCGAGACGTGGACGCTGCGCTCGTCGGTAATGCTGACGGGTGTCGCAGCGAGTTTGGCGGATTGATCCGGCATGGGCGCGGAGTATTAAGGTACAGTTTGGCTAGTGGAGCGGATTTGACATTCGCTATCCCCAAGCCGCTATTTCGCTATCCCCAACCCGCTATTTCGTGAAGCGAATGTCAAATCCAAAGCCCCACTCGGACTAATATTTTGCTAGTGGTCCTTTGATTCTAACATCATTCGCATGATAGCCCGCCGCACCGGAATGCGAATGTTAGAATCGGACCACTAGTGGAGGAGGTAATCATGTGCCGCAACATCCGCACGCTGTTCAATTTCGAGCCGCCGGCAACCGAGGACGAAATCCGCGCGTCCGCCCTGCAGTTTGTCCGCAAGCTCAGCGGGTTTGCCAAGCCGTCGCACGCCAACGAGGCGGCCTTCGAGCGGGCTGTTGAAGAAGTTTCTGCGACGGCGCGGCGGCTATTGGCATCACTGGAGACGGCAAGCCCGTCGCGCAACCGCGAGGTTGAAGCGGTGAAGGCGCGGGAACGAGCGAGGGCGCGGTTCGCTTAAGCCGCAAGCAGCTGCGGATTAGTGCCGGCGCGTCAAGCGACTTTGCTTTTTTGCTTTCGCTGGCCCAGTCGCCGAAAATTCAATTCGGCGACTGGGCACGGTTTGCCAAACAGATAACCTTGCGCGTGCGTGCAGCCGGCGGCGCGGACGAGCACCAGCTGGTCTTCGGTTTCGACGCCCTCGGCGACGGTGCCGATGCGCAAATTGCGGCCAAGGCCAGCCACCGCCGATACGATTGACGCGCTATGCTCGTTCTTCGCGAGCTCGTGGACGAATGAGCGGTCGATTTTGATCTTATCGAAGGGAAACATGCGCAAATAGCTGAGCGACGAATATCCGGTGCCGAAGTCGTCGAGTACGATGGAAATGCCCATAGCGCGCAGCTGATGCAGCGTCTCGACGTTTTCTTCGTTTCCTTGCAGCAACACCGTTTCCGTGATCTCGAGCTCGAGGCGCTCAGCCGGCAGTCCGGTTTCGTCGAGTACGTTGCGGAAATTGTCTAGCGGACACAGGCGACGAAACTGCACTGCCGACAGATTGACGCTAACCTTGACGTTTGCCGGCCATTCCGCGGCGTCGGCGCAAGCCTTGCGCAAGACCCATTCGCCGATCGGGTTGATCAGGCCGGTTTCCTCGGCCAAGGGGATAAATTCGAGCGGCGAGATCATGCCCCGTTGCGGATGCATCCAGCGGATCAGCGCCTCGATGCTGGCGGGCTCACGCGTATGGACGTCGACGATCGGGTGATAGTGCAGAACGAACTCGCCGTTGGTGAGCGCGTTGCGGAGCTCGCTTTGGTGGGTGCGGCGCGTGATGGCCTCAAGCCCCATGGACCGTTCGAAAAACCGATAGGAGTCGCGGCCTTCGGCCTTGGCCTTGTAGAGCGCGAGGTCGGCGTTCTTGATGAGTTGCTCGACGTTCGCGCCATGTGTGGGCGCCAGCACGATGCCGATGCTGGTTCCGACATTGATGACATTGCCGTCGAGATCGAAAGGCGTGGATATGGCCGCCAACAGCCGATTGGCGGTGGCGATCGCGGCGCCTTGCTGATTGTCGTCCGCCGTCGCCAGAATGGCGAACTCGTCGCCGCCAAGCCGCGCTACGGTGTCGGTTTCGCGGGTGCATGCCAACAGCCGGGCAGCGACGACTTTGAGCAGCTCGTCGCCAACGGGATGACCAAGAGAATCGTTCACGATCTTGAACAAATCGAGATCGAGCATGAACACCGTGAACGGGCTGCCGTGGCGGCGCAGCCGTGCAAGCGCTTCTTCCATTTTTTCGAGCAGTACCGAGCGATTGGTTAGGCCGGTCAGGCCATCGTGGCGCGCCATGAACGCGATCTGCGTCTCCGCCTGTTTTTGCGCGGTGATGTTCTGATGGATGGCAACCCATCCGCCGCCGGCCATCGGCCGGTGATGGATGGCGAAGATGCGCCCATCGCTCATAGGATATTCGGTGTAGTACGGCTGGCTGTTGCGCACTTTCGCCAGAATGTTCTCGACATACAGCCCCGGTTCGTCGGGATGGTAGCCGCGCTGGACACGGGCTTCGAGAATCGAGCGCAGCGTCACTCCCGGTTTGGTTTGCACGGGAGACAGGCCGTACATCTCGCCATAGCGTTCGTTGCAAACGATCAGCCGCTCGTTGCGGTCGAACATGCACAGGCCTTGCGGCATATTCTCGAGCGCGGCGTCAAATCGCAGGTTCTGCGCCTGCAATTCGAACTCCCGTTCGCGCAATTCCGCGGTCCGCTCCCGCACCAGCTGATCGAGTCCGTGATTGAGCTGTTCGAGCTCGCCGATCATCAGCGACATCGAGCGATCGGTGCGCTGGCGGTCGGCGTCCGATTGCTCGTACGCCGCGGCGACGAGCGCCAGGAGGGCTTGCAGGTCCACCTCGCCCGAGGCTTTTGCCGCCTTGGCAAGCTGTCTGGCGAGAAGCTTATGCACGCGGGCCGCCCGCCGACTCCGCAATCGTCGTAACGGTCATGGTCTGGTTGTGCAGTTCGCAGACGCCGGATACGCGATGCGGCGAGATTTCGCCGTACGAATAAAAACCGAGCTGCGGAATTCGCGGACCGAATTCGGCGCTCGTCGCCTCGAGTTCGTCGGCCGTGTGCTGACCCATCAGCAACCGGCGGCCGATGCAGCTGACAAGAATGGCGACGCTGTCGCCGGAATGGGCTTCGCCGAGGCCATCGACGGCCTGGCGCGCGGCTTGTGCAGCACCCGCCGCGAGGCGGTCGAAATGGCCGCGCATGAGTTGCGCGGTCCAATCCTGCGGAACGTCGCCGGCGAAAGTCATCGATCGCGCCTCGCGGTCGACGGCGAGAATGGTGCGGACAATGTCGTGCTGTGGCCGTTCGGGATCGAAGATCCGCAGTGGAAACAACAAACCGGATCCGGGCAATCCTTTGGCTTCGTCTTCGCCGAGATACCGCTCATAGAGATCCAGCGCAGGTTCGCCGTCAAATTCGAACAGCACGTTGCCGCGCGACTTGGTTATGCAGCGCCGCGGTCCAAATTCGTCCCAGCCACCGGCGCTGCCGTGACCGATCCGAATTGCCGGACCGTAGAATCCGACACCCGCGACCAAGTGTTTGCGCGGAACACAATTGGCGCTGACCAGCGTCTCGTGAAAGTCCGCGCCATCGCCCGCCAGACCGCCGGTGATCGAGACATTTTCCCCCGTCACGCTGGCTATTCCGGCGACGAGTTCGCTGCCATTGACGTTGAGTCCGTCGGACAGCACAAAAACTCCGGCAAGACCGGGCGCCGCGAGCGCCCGGCCGATCGCTTCTCCGCACGCGCGCGAGCGATCGGCGGCCGATGCCGGCTCGCAGGCGACCCGCAGTGTCGTCGCATCGAAATTGAGCGCGACGGCCGCAATCTCGTCATCGGTCACGTCGTCATTACGAATTTGGCCGCCGGTGCTGCAACCGACAATGTGCGCGTGCGGAAACTTGGCGCGCAGCTCGTGATAACGGGCTCCGCACGCCAACACTTGGCGATTGCCGAAGAAAAAGACGAGGTCGCTGTCGGTGCCGTTACTCGATGGGGCAGCCCAGCCGGCGTTCTCGCTCCACGAAAATTGAGTCACGCGCATAACGGCGACCCTTCACTTTTGTACGTCGTTTGGTGAAAGGTTGTAGCGATCAGCCCTGAAAATTCGGTTTATCGCCACGCGCTTTAGCCGCTTTCAGGTTCCATTAAATACTGTCGGCGGAACTTCGGGACGGCAGGCGGCAATACCAATTTTCGCATGTAGAAGCGCTGCCGAATGGCGAAAAGTCCCGCCGACGCTCGCCTAATGTTGATGATTCCTTAGCGCAGAACTTTGCGCCGTCGCGGTCCGGTTATGGCTTTGTTTGTTATGTTCGGCGTCGCGGCGTTTTCCCCTTGCCGGGCCGCAATTGATGAATGGTCGCGGACACGCCGGCGCTGCGGCGCAGCGCGTCCTTCAGGTCGACCGGCCGGTCATGCTTCTTCAGCAGGTCGCGAAACGCTTCGTCCGCGAGTTCTTGAAAGTCCTTCATCTGATCGTGGCCGAGAAGATCGATCTGCCGCCACGTCGCTTCGTCGAATTGCACGCGCTTGCCCGGCATGACCTCGCCTCTTCCCGCTTGCCCACCGTGCCCGGGGTCAAGCTTCCCTGGTTTCCCGCTGTGAGTAAAGCCGACGAGGATCGTCCGTTGGCCGTCGACGGTGCCGCCCGCCTTGATCTAAGCTTGAGGCCTCGGACGGGGCCTTCGATCGCGTCCGTAATTTTGATCGCGAAAGGATTGATACTATGGCGAAGAAAAAATCGGATAGCGTCTATCGGATCATCGACGTCGTCGGCGTCAGCGAAAAATCCTGGGAAGATGCCGGGCGCATTGCCGTAGAAACGGCTGCCGGCTCGCTGCGGGACCTGCGCGTCGCCGAGGTCACCAAGATGGATTTGAAGGTCGACGACGGCAAGGTGACCGCCTTCCGCACCCGTGTCGCGCTATCGTTCAAATACGAGGCGTGACTTTTACGGCATGACCGGCGGATACAAGTGCCGGACATCGGCGGCAATTCATGTTGAGCCCCGAGGTCAGGCCGTGCGGCTGCTGAACTGCCCAGCCTTGCGGAAGCGCCACAGATAGTCGGGCACAATGGCCGCGGCTGAATTCGGCACAATGCCGAGCGCTTCGAGCGTGCGGCCTTGGTCGTGGGCCGCGGCCGAGACGACGTTGTCGGATTTGAGTAGCTCGACCTGGTCGGGCGTTAGCGGAGGATTCGGCAGGAATTGGAGAACCATCGCTTGCAATTTCATCAGCTTGAACGGGATCGGCAGCAACAGGCGCCGGCGTTCGATGGTTGCGAGCATGAACTCCATCAGCTCTTTGAATCTCTTTATGTCGGGGCCGCCGAGCTCGTAAGTCGCGCCCGCCCTGGTTTTGCCGTCGACGGCAAGCGCGATAGCTTCGGCGACGTCCCCGGCGAAGACCGGCTGAAAGCGGGTATGGCCGCCGCCGGGCAGCGGCAGTGCTGGAAATAAGCGGGCGAGCGCGGCGAAGCGGTTGAAGAATTGGTCCTCGGGACCGAACACGATCGAGGGCCGCATGATAGTGGCTTGCGGGTCTGCGGCGAGCACGCGGCGTTCGCCGTCCGCCTTCGATTGCGCATATTCCGACGGTGAGTTCTCGTCGGCGCCGATCGCCGAGATATGAACAAGGCGAGCGCGAGCCGTGGCGGCGGCGCGGGCCACGTTTTCCGCGCCTTGCGCTTGCACGGCGTCAAAACGCTGCCGGCCCCGCTCGAACAGGATCCCGACCAGATTGATAACGGCATCGCAGTCGCGGACCGCCGCTTCAACCGAGGGAGCAACACGCACATTTGCCTGCACCGGCTGGATCTGTCCGACCCGGCCGAGCGGTTGCAGATACCCGGTCAATTCCGGCCGGCGCACGGCGACGCGGATGCGGTAGCCGCGATTAGCGAGCGCGCGCACCACGTGGCGGCCGAGAAAGCCCGAGCCGCCGAACACCGTCACCAGCATGTCGGAAGTGTTTTTCAAAGCCATGACCGGCGGGGAAATACAGGATCACCGGCGCGCTGTATAGGGCACGGGGATTTAGGGGATATGACGGCGGCCATGCCCACGGCGCCTAAGCGGCGTGCGGCTCCACGATGTCGAGGACGGCAAGTTGCGGTTCGCCGGCTCGTTCCGTCAAAAACAGCACCGCGAACAGGCCGACTGCCGAACCGAACATCAAATAAAACGCCGGCGCGATCGGGGTGCCGGTCGCATGGATCAGCCACGTGACGAAAAACTGGGCGAAGCCGCCAAACAGCATGACCGCGACGTTGTAGCCGATGGCGAGTGCGGTCGAGCGTACGCGTGTTGGAAATTGCTCGCCGAGCGCCGTCGATACCGGGCCGTTGCCAATGCCGAACAAGCCGCACAGCACAACCTGCATGATAAGCAGGCTCGAGAATGACGGACTGGAACTCACCCAGACGAATAGCGGATAGGTGACCAAGAGACTGAGCAGAAGCGAAGCGATCATCACCGGCTTGCGCCCGATGCGATCGGATAACGCGCCACAGATCGGTATCACCGCCACCTCGCAAGCCAAGCCGATCGCTTGCGCGAGGAAGGCCTGATCGAGCGGCAGCTGCAATTGCGTGCGCGCGAATGTCGGAATGTAGACGAGGATCACATAAAACGAGATCGTGCCGGACACGACGATGCCAAAGCAGACCAGGATTTGCTTGATGTGAGAGGTCAGCGCGCGGCCTGCAGCCCCCCGGCTCTGCGATGCTTGATCGGATCGAAGGAAGGCTTGCGTCTCGGACAGGCTGCTGCGGATGTAGAGTCCGACCGGGCCGATGACGAGTCCAAACAGGAACGGAATACGCCAGCCCCAGCCGTCGATCGCCTCGGGCGAAAGCGTCTTGGTCAACACCGCTCCCAAAATCGCGCCGATGAGTACCGCGAGCCCCTGGCCGACCATTTGCCAGGAGCCATAAAAGCCGCGCCGGCCGGCCGGCGCAGTTTCGATCAGAAAGGCGGTGGCGCTGGCAAATTCTCCGCCGGCGGAAAAACCCTGCAGCAGCCGCGCCACCACAATGATGAGCGGAGCGCCGATGCCGATGGCGGCGTAAGTCGGCGCAAATGCGATCAGCCCGATGGCCGCCGTCATCGAGGCGATGACAACGAGCAGCGCGGCCTTGCGGCCGCGGCGATCGGCGTAAATGCCGAGAAGGATGCCTCCGACCGGCCGCATGAAAAAGCCGACGCCGAATGTCGCGGTGGTGAAGAGAAGCGAGGCGTATTGGCTTTCGGCCGGGAAAAACAGCCGCGAAATAATGACGGCAAAAAAGCCGAAAACGATGAAGTCGTACCACTCGAGGGCGTTGCCGATAACGGCCGCGGCGATTTGGTAAGGTTTTGGCGCCGATTGAGGAAGCGTCATGGTCGTCCCCTGATCCAAGGAAAACGCGACTCAAAGGCATCAAAGAGTCTATAGCCGCGCCGCGGCATGCGAAACCGCGCGGCGGTTGTGGCCGGGCGCAGTTGATTGACAAGCGCAAAACGCCTGCCTACCTATCGCCGCTTAAGCCCAGGTGGCGGAATTGGTAGACGCACTAGTTTCAGGTACTAGCGCCGCGAGGCGTGGAGGTTCGAGTCCTCTCCTGGGCACCAGCCTGAACGTTCGGGTTTGAGTTGCAGCTACCGCCCGACACCGCGCTCAACGTCCATCGAGTCTTCCGTCCCAATACGGCGGCGATCCGAAGCTCGCGCGCAGATGAGCAATCAGCGCCGTAACCTTCGCGGAGGCGCGGCGGTCGCTCGGATAGGCGATGATAATGGTGGCGGATTCGGCCTCAGCGTCGACGTCGACGATACGTAGTTTCCTCGCCGCGACTAAATCGTGAAACACAAACGTCGCGAGCAGGGTGATACCCAGACCCTGGCGCGCGGCCTCGCGCATGATAATTCCATTATTTACGCGCATGACGGCGCGCGGCCGCACGATCCGCCAGCGGCTGGATTGCCGAAAACGCCAATCCGACACGCCGCGAATGGAATAGATGATACCGCGATGCTGCTCGAGATCGGCGACGGTCCGCGGCGTGCCGTTCCGCTTCAAATATTCAGGCGACGCCACCAGCATACGCCGGCTCGTGCCAAATCGCTTTGCGATCCATCGGTTATCGGGCAACGGGCCATGACGAATGACGGCGTCGAAGCCATCCGCCGCGCCGACGAAACGGTCGTCCAATTCGACCGACAAATCGATACGCGGATGCTTTTTCAGAAATGAATTCAGCGCCGGGCCGAGGTGAAGAATTCCAAAGCTCACGGGTGCGGAAATCCGCAGCGGTCCCGTTAGCTCGCCGCGCCGTTCCGCAACTTCGGCGGTTGCATCGGACGCCTCGCGTAAGATGCGCTTTGCTCGTGCGAGAAAAGCGGTCCCGTCTTCGGTCAGTGCCAATCTGCGCGTGGATCGGTGCATCAGCGTAGCGCCGATATTGCGTTCCAGCTCGGCGCGCTCGCTGGCGACCGATTTCGATATCTGTAAGCGCCTCGCCGCTTCGGTGATGGAATTGGCTTCGGCGGCAGTGACGAAAGCAAGGAGGTGTTCAAGCTTCAGCATTGTTCGCTTTTATCGGAAGCTTGTTCCGGCAATCGCAATCTAGACCGAACGCCGCGGTTCGGCCACCATGGGGCCTTGTTCGAGAGCGATCGATGCTGCGCTTTGCCGTTATTGTTTTTGTCACGCTACTGACGGCGGTTTCGGCTTTTGCGGTCGAGCCGTTTCCATCCAGCTTCCGCACCCAAGAGATCAAGACCAACGGGACGACGCTGTATGTCCGCGTCGGCGGCAGTGGCCCAGCGGTCGTTATGCTGCACGGCTTTGCCGATACCGGCGACATGTGGGCGCCGGCTGCGGCAGTGCTGGCGCGAACGCATACTGTCGTCGTTCCGGACCTTCGCGGCATGGGCCTCTCGGCGCACCCTGACACTGGCTATACCAAGAAGAACCAGGCGGTGGATATCGCCGGCGTAATGGATGCCCTGAAAATCCAGACGGCCGATTTGGTGACGCACGATATCGGCAACATGGTCGGTTATGCGCTCGCGGCGCAGTACCCGGCGCGGATCACCAAATGGGTGGTGATCGACGCGCCGCTGCCGGGAATCGGCAACTGGGACGAAATCAAACAAAGCCCGCTGCTCTGGCATTT
>DATNNI010000414.1:0-2829 GCA_035601915.1 Xanthobacteraceae bacterium | reverse complement strand
CTTGCGTCACTTCGGGGATGTGCAGCGCCGCGGCCTCCTGCAGCTTGAACACTGGAACGCCCGCGTCAATGAGCTTCCGTAGCGACGCACCGATGTCTTCGTATTCCACCGCTTGGTGGCAGATGTCGTAGACAATGCCGAGGTGACGGCGCAGCGCCGCGTTGGCCTCATCGATCGGAATGTGCGCGAGCTTGGCGAGCTTTTCGACCGAGGCGCCGGAATAAAGATGGTCGCGGAAATAGGCGATGGTCTCGTCGGTGGTTTCAAGAAAACAATACGGTTCGGGCTCGAGCGCGAGCCGCACGGTGCGGCCGGTTTTGGCTTCGAGCGCGATCAGGTGCGCCACCACGCGCAGCACGTTGTTGGTGTAACTCGCGATCACGTCGTTGCCGGTGACGCGCGGCTTGAAACCGAGCGGCGCGCTCTGGATCGACGGCGCGATGCCGGGCAGGCAGACGTCGGCCAGAATGTCGGCGACGTTGATGGTGTAGCGCGTGCGCTCCTCGGTGCGCCAATCGGGCTCGTAGACTTGCTCCTTCACCTTGTCGCCTTTGAAGTGGCCATAGACGAAGGCGTTGGCGGTGTAGATGTACATGTCGTTGTCTTCGAGAAATTTCTTCAGCTTGTTGCGTTCGGCCGCGCTGGCGGCGAGCGTCTCTGCCGTCTTGGCCGACAGCCGGATGCACACGCCGAACGCCTTGTTGCCGACGAAGCGGGCTTTGACTTTCGGCAGATAGGTGTTGAACGAATTCCACAATTGCGGCCAATCGTCGGCCGGATGCACCAGCGTGGAATAGGTCAAGTGTCCGAGGCCATTGCCGAGATCCATTTCTTGTTTTCCTGTTGTTGCCGTCATTCCGGGCCGAGCGAAAGCAAGGAACCCGGAATCCATATTCACGAACTGTGGTTATGGATTCCGGGCCCGGCGCGTTGCGCCGTCCCGGAATGACGAAGAGTTACTCCACCTTCTCCACCTTACCGGAGCCGGCCGAACGGATGATGGCTTCGGTGGCGGCGACGCCGGCAATCACCTGATCGAACGGGATCGGATAGGCCGGGCCGCCCTGCGCCGCTTTGGCGAAAGCCTCGAGCGCGGCACGCGTGACGTCGAGGGAAGCCGCCTGCCACACTTTGCCTTCGCCTTTCACCGGCTGGAACTTGCAGGTCCCGAACAGCCGCATGCGCCTTTCTTCCGATGAGGCGCCAGCGACGTGGGTAAGACCTTCGAGCCGTACAAAACCTTTTGAGCCGAAAACCTGGAACGAGAAACCGGGGCCGGTCGTGGTCATGGTGCCGAGATAACCGGACATCCCCTCCTTCATGCGCACCAGGATCGAGGTGGTGTCGTCGGCATCGATCGGCGCGGCGCGGCGGAAGCTCTGCGCGAAGGCGTGATCGATCGGGCCGCACAGGTCGATCACGCCGTCGACGGCGTGCACGCCCATGGGCATCAAGCCGCCGAGCGGCGTCTCCGCCTTGTCGGCGCGCCAATGCGCCGGGTTGATGAACAGCGCATTGGGAAAAGTCATGGTCGCTTCGACGTGCAGGATGGTGCCGAGCTCGCCGGCGCGGATCATGTCGCGGAGTTTGATCATCTCCGGGTGGAAGCGGCGGTTGTAGCCGACGGCGAGCGTGACGCCGGCTTTCTTCACCGCGGCAACGGCGTCTTCGGCTTCGTGTTTCGTGAGCGTGAACGGCTTTTCGCAATAGACGTGTTTTTTTGCGGCTGCGGCCGCCATGACCTGGGTCGCATGCATGGAATGCGGCGTCGCCAGCACCACCGCATCGATGTCGTGAGCGAGCATCGCCTGGTAGTCGGCGGTCAACCGCAGTCCCTTTTGCTTGGCGAACGCCTCGACTTCCGGCGTCACCGTTCGCGTTGTGCCGGCGACAAAACGAATGGCGTCGCTGTTTTCCCCCGACTCGACCAGCGTCTTGCCCCACCACCCCAGTCCGACAATGCCCGCTTTGATCATGCTTTGAACTCTCAACTCATTTGTAGGGTGGGTTGAGCGAAGTGAAACCCACCGCTGGAAACCGGTGGGTTACGCCGCTGCGCGGCTAACCCACCCTACGAACCCCGATTTATTTCGGCCAGGTCAGCAAAGCCAGCGCGAAGCAAGCGAGCGCCCAGAACAGGCAGTATTCGAAACCGCCGATCACCCAGATCCATTTCCTGGTCACTTTCCAGGTTGCGGCGCCGGCGATCAGCAGATGGACTGCGGCGATGACGGCGACATACGGCGTATAGATCGCGAACACCAGCCCGATGGTGAGGAAAATCTCGATGGTGCCTGCGATGTACATCCAGGTCGCCGGCGGCTCGAATTTGGCCGCCTTGAAGAAATTGAGCGTCGCCGGCTCGGTGAATTTGCCGACGATATGCGGAATGAAAAACAGCCCGCAGATCAGGCGCAGAATGACGACGCCGTTGCTGAGATCAAACATTTGCGCCAAGCCGGACATGATCCTCCCCAATTTTCCCGCCGCTCAAATTAGTCCAACGGCTTCGTCATTGCGAGCGAAAGCGCGCCCGCGCCCGCGGGACCGGCGTTTGCCCAACGGCAGATTGCTTTAAGTCCCTTCAACGATGAAGACCCGGTAATCGGCGCCGAGCAAACGGTGCGACAAGGCGGCTTGATAGCCGGGGCTGTGGTAATAAGCTTTCGCGGCCTCGACGGTCGGGAATTCCAGAATGACCGCCCCCTCCATCGCCGGCCCTTCGAGCACTTCGTGCTTGCCGTAAAGCGCGAGTGGCTTCAACGGATGAGCAGCGTTGACCAGCCGCGATTTTTCCCGATAGAGCTCATATTCTTCGCGATTGCGCAT
>DATNNI010000413.1:0-6694 GCA_035601915.1 Xanthobacteraceae bacterium | reverse complement strand
CTTGAAGACACCGTTGTCCTCGGACTGAATACTAACCGCGCCTTCCTTGTCGCCGCGCTTCGGCATCCGGCATTCATTGCCGGCGAGGCGACAACGGCCTTCATCGAGCGGCATTTCCCCCCCGGCAGCGATGCGATGCGGCGTCCCAATCTTAATTCGCGCATCGTCGCTTTGGCGGCGGTGCTATTGTTCGAAGCGCGCACGCGCAATGGGGCGGATACGGCCGCCACGACGCGGTCCTGGTCCTCGACTGGCGTGGCCAGTTGGCCGTTGCGGCTGACGGTCGGCAATTCCCGACAAGAAACGGTCGTCGCGGTCCTCGGCCCGGACCATTATTTGGTGGCTCTGGGCAATCGTATGATCGAGGTCTCGATCGCGGAGCGCCACGACGGCGCGGTCCGTTTCACCGAAGGCGGCGTGCAAAAGACCGCGCGCTTTGCCTGGCATGACGGGACGCTCCATCTGGCTCTCGATGGCCTCATTGCGGCGGTGCGTGAAACGACGCCGGAAATATCTCGTGCGCAAAGGAAAAGCGACTCGACCGAGCTTCTTGCGCCGATGAACGGCGCAATCATTGCAGTACACGTCAAAGCCGGCGATCGCATCGTCCGCGGCCAGCGGCTTGTGGTGCTTGAAGCGATGAAGATGCAGCATGAAATTCGGGCACCGCGCGACGGCGTCGTCCTGCAGGTTTTGGTCGAGACCGGTCAGCAGGTGGCGACGCGCCAGCTTCTGGTCGAGCTGGAAGCGCAGCCGAGAGCAGGCGATGAGAGTGCAAGGGAGTCGGTGCGATGAGCGACAAGGTCGTGATTACCTGTGCACTCACTGGCGTGCTGACCGATCCCCAGCAACATCCTGTGCCGGTTACGCCGGAACAAATGGCGCGTGAGGCGAAAGCGGCGTTCGACGCCGGCGCTGCGGTGATGCATGTGCATTTCCGCCAGCAAGCTCCCGGCAAAGGTCACCTGCCGTCATGGGAGCCGGAATTGGCGGTGGCCGTCATGCAGGCGATCCGCGATGCGTGCCCCGGCATCATTCTCAACGAGTCGACCGGCACAATGGGGCCGGACATTTCCGGGCCGCTCGCCTGTTTGCGCGCCGTCAGACCTGAGATTGCGGCCTGCAACGCCGGATCGCTCAATTACCTGAAAGTTCGAGCGGACGGTTCCTGGGCCTGGCCGCCGCATCTGTTCGACAATCCGGTGGAAAAAGTAGAAGCGTATCTCGACGTGATGGCCGAAACCGGCACGCAACCCGAATTCGAATGCTTCGATCTCGGCATCGTGCGCTGCGTCGGAATGTACGCCAGGAACGGCATGTTCGAGGGCACACCGAAATACAATTTCGTCATGGGCGTGGAATCCGGCATGCCTGCCGATCCCGATTTACTGCCGATCTTGCGTAAGCTCGTCATTGCCGGCGCACCATGGCAAGTCACCGCCGTCGGGCGCGAGACGATTTGGCTGTTGCACCGGCGTGCGGCCGAACTGGGCGGTCACCTGCGGACCGGACTGGAAGACACGTTCTATCTGCCCGATGGCGGCAAGGCGCGTTCCAACGGCGCGCTCGTAGAAATGCTGGCGCGCTACGCACGTGAAGCCGGCCGTGTCGTCGCGAGCCCGGCCGAAGCGAGATCGCTCATGGGGCTTCGGCCGATTTGAAGGCGCCACTCCGCGCTCAGCGAAACGCCGGCATGACCTCCTCGGCGAACAGCTCGACCGAGCGCGCGGCGATTGCATAAGGGAGCGAGCCAAAGGCCATATCGGCGACGAAATAATTGATCCCGGTCCGCTCGACCGTTTCCGTAATGTAACGGCGCACGGTTTCCGGCGTACCGGCGACGCCCATATGCATTCCTTCGAGCGTGTCGAACTCTTCGGGATAGACCGCGCCGATGGGGAAGGGGATGCCGCCCCATTCCCACAAGAACGCCATATGATGCCGCCATTGCCGATACGCCGAACGCATCGCTTCGCGCGCTTTGTCCTCGGTCGACGCCACGACGACATGACGGAAAACGCCAATGCGCGGGATGTCGGCCTCATTGCCGCCCTGAGTTTTCCAGGCGGCGCGATAAGCGTCGGCGACCGCTTTAACTCCCGCATCGGGGATGAGCGTCACGATGTTGCCTTTCAATCGCGCGGCGTCCGCGGCACGCGACGGCTCACTGGGCGCAAACCAGAGCGGCGGATATGGCTGTTGCAGCGGCCGTGCTTCGATGCGGACATTCTTGCAGCGGTAGAATTTTCCCTCAAAGCTCACCACGTCCGAAGTCAGCGCTCTCAGGATGAGCTCGGTCGCCTCGCGGTTCATGGCTGGCGCCTTCTCCGGATCGACGTCGAAGCTCGCGATCTCGATCGGGGAAGCGCCGCGGCCAAGCCCTAGTTCGAGCCGGCCGCGGCTCATGTGGTCGAGCATGACCACTTCCTCGGCGACGCGAAGCGGATGGTACATCGGCGTGACGTAGAGCAACGGCCCGAGACGCAGCCGCGTCGTCCGTTGCGCCACGGCCGCTAGAAACACGCTTGGCGACGGCGCCAGGCCAAGCGGCGTCGAATGGTGTTCGGCGATGTGATAGGCGCGGAAACCGGCGCGGTCGTATTGCTCGGTCAGCTTCAGCCGCGTCTCGAACAATTCGGCGAGCGGTATTCCGTTATCGTCGAGATGATCGAAAACTCCGAATTCCAGTCCCAACATTACCTCCCGATTTTTGTGTCCGCTGCGTCGTTGATGGTTAGACTTGCCGCTCGCGCTCGGTCCAGAACGGTTTGCGCAGCTCGCGCTTGAGAATCTTGCCGGTCGGCGTGCGCGGCAGTGCGTCGACGAAATCGATAGTGCGGGGCGCCTTGTAATGGGCGATGCGCTCGCGCGCGAAGCCGATCAACTCCTCTGAGCTTGCCTCGGCGCCTGGGCGCTTGACGACGATGGCCTTGACCGCCTCGCCCCATTTGTCGTCGGGAACGCCGATTACCGCGACGTCGGCGACCGCCGGATGGCCGAACAGCGCGTTCTCGACTTCGGCGGGGTAAATGTTCTCTCCGCCCGAGATGATCATGTCCTTCACGCGATCGTAGATGTAGATGTAGCCGTCGGCATCGAGATAACCGGCGTCGCCGGTGTAGAACCAGCCGTTACGGATAGCGCGGTTGGTCTCGTCCGGCCGGTTCCAGTAACCCAGCATTGTCTGCGGGGACCGCGTGACGATTTCGCCGACATCGCCGACGGCCACGTCCTTGCCGGCCTGGTCGACCACACGCATCTCAATGCCCGGCATCGGCTTGCCGCACGATTTCAGGCGCTCGGCGCGATCTCCACTGTGATCCTCAGGCGGCAGATAGGTGATGGCGCCCGTGGTTTCGGTCAATCCATAAACCTGCGCCAGCTGGCAACCCAAGGCCGTGCGCGAGTTGCGCACCAAATCGACCGGCGCCGGCGACGCGCCGTAAACGATCAGCTCAAGCGAAGAAAAATCGGTTTTGGCGCATTGCGGGTTTTGCAACAAAAACAGTAGCAACGCCGGGACGACAAATGCTTTGGTTATTTTTTGCTCCGGGATGACGCGGAGAATGACGGCGGGATCGGCATCGCGCAGCAGGACCGTCGGGACGCCGCGGTACAAGCCGATCAGCGCCCAGCCGCTGCCGCCGATATGGAACAACGGCATGCAAACGAGATTGACATCGCTCTCGTGCCACGCTCCGAAAGATGAAAGCGCAACGCCCGTCAGATAGAGCAGTCCGTTGTGGCTAAGCTGCGCACCTTTCGGATGACCGGTGGTGCCGCTGGTATACATCTGAATGGCGCAGTTTTCGGCGGCAATCGGCAGCGCAGGGTCGCGCGCTGGCTGTGCCGCGAGCCATTGGGTGTAATCCATCCATGAGGCGTGTCCGCCGTCGAGCGCGATGATGCGGCGAACCGACTTCAGATCGTGCTGCACTTTTTCGACCAGCGAATAGAAGTCGGCGCCGACGAACAAAATCTCGGCGCCTGCATCCTCGATGACAAAGGCCGCTTCGGCAGGTGCCAGCCGGAAATTGACCGGCACCAGAACTGCGTCCGCTTTCGCTCCGCCGAACCATAGATGGAAAAAAGCCGGCGCGTTCTTGGACAGGATGGCGATGCGTGCCTGCGGCTTCAGCCCCTCGGCGACCAAGCCGTTGGCGACCTGGTTGGTGGAGCGGTCAAGCTCGGCAAACGTGATGTTCCGGCCCTCGTAATGGATGGCGATGCGGTCCGGACGAGTGCGGGCATGATGGCGGGTGATGTCGCCGATCGTAGCGATGGTCGCGACGCTTTCGACCTCGCGCATGACCCTTTCCTCCCCCGAGGTTTTCAACGTTGCGCGGCGTGATCGCAGCGCACTCTCTTATTTGTCAGGATGGTAGGCAGTTTCGGGAGCCGCTGGAAGGCCGAATGCGGCCGTTCGCTTCGCGGCTAAGCGGGGCCTCAGTTTGGCAGTCTATTTCCGTTCAATGCGGGCGGCGGTCAATTGCTTCTCGGTCAAAGGACCAACCACGACACTCGCTTTCAGGTCGGGCCTTAGATCGCCGAACAGTGCGAGGTCGGGTGCCGGTATAACCAGCCACGCCGGTGCCGATATGGCGCCAAGGCCGGTCATTTCCAGGCGCTGCAACGGGATCTTCGCATAGAACAGAACATCGGTATCGAGCCACACGCCGTAGGCCGGAGCCGGCGCTGCGCGGATCGCTCGCCCGATGGCTTCTCCGGCAATCCGGGTCTCCCCGAAGCGGTCAGCAAACAACGGCATAACCACGACGACGAGGAGCACTTGGTAGACGATCAATAGAGACAGCACGATCGCCATAATGCGCCGGGCCACCGCATAACGCGACGTGTTCAGCGCATCCCAGCCGATGCCGCCAAGAACGGCGATCGATGGCGCTATCGGCATGGCGTAACGCGAGGTGAAGCCCGGCCACAGCACCAATATCGCCGTACAAACACCCGAATAGAGCACGAACGGCGCAACGATCGCGGGGACGCGACGCGGATCGGTGGACCGTTTCCACGGCCAGGGAATGAACAGCATCATGACGGACGCCGGCAGGAGCTCGAGAAAGAGGCTGCCGGTGTTGCGGCTGTTGCGCGCGAGATAATCGAGAAATGCCGGCCGGTATAGGAACCTGCCATAGCCGAGCCAAGTCTCTTCGTAACCCGGCTGATAAACCGCGGCGATCCAGCCGACAAAAGCCGCGGCCGGCAAGATCATGCACAGCAGCCAGCCCGGCACATCGCGCCATCTGCGCTCGATCAGCAAATAGGCAGCCGTTCCCAACCCGAAAAACGCGGCGGGCTGCGGCCCTTTCACCAACGCAAGCGCGGCGAGCAGAAGCCCGCAAGCGCTCCAACGCCACACTGTTACCTTGCCCAGAGCCGCGCCGTCCCACCAAACCACCAACGCGGCGAAAGACAGAAGGGTGAGGATGGTGTCCGGCTCGGACACCGTCAGTTTCTGCAAGAGCAGCGGACAGAACAAAAATGAAAGAGCGGCGAACAACGAGGCCGCTGGACTCGCGTGACGGCGCATGACGCCGTGCACCAGGAGTGCTGTGATCAGCACCGAGAGCATCACCGGAAGCCGCGCCGACCATTCGTTGACGCCGCCAGTGACGAGCGCCGTCCCGGCAATGAGCCAACTCAAGAGCGACGGCTTGTCGTGCCAAATAATGCCGTAGACGATTGGCTGCAGGAAATGGCCATGGGCAAGAACATCTTTGGCGATTTCGGCGTTGGTGCCTTCTTCGTAGATGAACGACCGCACTGTGAGATTGGGAAGCGTGGCGCAAGCCCAAAACAGAATAATCAGTACAGGCACGACGCCCGGCCTCTGCAAATAAGCGGCCAGTTGCGCAAGCGTGTCGCTAAGCGAGCGACGAAAGCCCGTAGAAGACGGACTAGGCGGCGCGCCTGCTGCCAGCGTGACCGTTTCCAGCGTCAAAGCCGGTATACCCTGGCCGCCGTATCGTGGAGCGCGGCGCGGCTCGTTGCCTCGCCCAACGGCGCGAGCGCGTTGCGGTAAGCCGCGACCAAATCCGAATATTTGGTCCACAGTTTCTCGACGGGAAAATTCGAGCCGAACATGGAACGCTCGGGACCAAATATCTGGATCGTTTCGCGCACTATGGCCGCGACATGCTCCGGGTCGTTCCTGTGAATGAAAGTTCCGAGCGCAGAAAGCTTGGTCACGACATTCGGAGCTGCGGCGAGACGCTTCAGGCCGTCGCGCCACGCCTGCCAGCCGCTTTCGGACGTATCTTCTAACATGCCCGCATGTTGCAGGATGAACGTGACCTTGGGCGCGCTGGCGGCAAGCTCAGCCGCGCCCTTCATCTGGCCGGCAAACACTTGCAGGTCGAAGCTCCAGTTATAGTCGGCAAGCCGCGCGACATTGCGCTGCAACGTCGGATTGCCGGCAAGGTTTGGCTCTGGGGCGAAACGATATTGCGGGTTTTCATGCCAGTGCAGCTGCATGCGCAATCCGCGCATCCCGCGATATTTCGTTAGCCGGTCGAGTTGTGGACGGATGTCGTCGGCGAGGAAATCCGCGTAGCCGACAATGCCCTGGGGAAAGCCGGTCTCGTCGGCGGCCTTCTGCACATAGGCGACTTCGTCCTCAAAGGCGGTTTTCGCCCAGTTGGCCTGCACGTAAACCGATTGCACCACGCCGGAGGCA